>JAEHDI010000384.1 GCA_016880505.1 Bryobacterales bacterium
GACAGTGAGGCCGCCCGCCGCTTTACCGCGATTCGAGGATTTGGTGGCGCGTGCGCTGTCCGCGGCTCTTTCGCCTGCCAATACAGCGGTTGCGCCGGCACTGGCGGGGCGCGTCGAAGTGGGTGCGGAGGTTGTTTATGTGCGCGGCATGCTCGACACTTACGAAATACACATCTCCGGCGGCGCGATCTTCCGCCAGAGTGATGGGCGGCGGGTACACATCGCGAGTTCAGTACCGCAGAACATTCCGTCGATTCCGCTTCCAGGCTTGGGCGGAGTGTTGGAACTGGTACGACACGTTCTGATCCTAGCCGAGGACGACAAGAACGCCGCTGCGCTGACGACCACTTCAGAGGAGTAGGTACGCTCCAGCGGCGGAAATCCCGCCGCGCCGCCGGCCTCAAGTACCGCAGCCATCATCAGTAATAGTCGGGCGAACGCAATCTTGGTCATTCCATACCAGAGATGCCGGCAACGGGCCCCCGATTCGAAATCTATGCCCGCTCACAATACTGCCGCCCCGCTATACTTGACTCATCATGAAGACCGCAGCGCGCCTTGGACTTGTGGCGTTGGGATGGATGCTGGCCGGATCGTGCGCCGCCCTCGCCCTGAATGACCCGAACAAACAGGAGTGGATCCAGCTCTTCAACGGCAACGACCTGAAAGACTGGGCCGTCAAGATCAACGGCTATGACCTCAACGACAAGTTCGGCGACACCTTTCGCGTCGAAGACGGCGTCCTGAAGGGTGTCTACGACAAGTACGACAAGTTCAACTCGCGGTTCGGCCACATGTTCTACCGCCGGCCCTTCTCCCACTACATCATCGCCGTCGAGTATCGCTTCACCGGCAACCAGGTTCCCGATGCCCCGGACTGGGCGTTCCGCAACAGCGGAATCATGGTGCACTGCCAGGCGCCGGAAACCATGCGCAAGGACCAGAACTTCCCGATCTCCATCGAGGTTCAGCTACTCGGTGGACCCGACTCGGGCGAGCGCTCTACCGCCAACCTCTGCACCCCCGGGACAAACGTCGTCATGAACGGCAAGCTTGTCACGCAGCACTGCGTCAACTCGACTTCGAAGACCTTCCGCGGCGACCAGTGGGTGCGCGCCGAGGCGATGGTGCTCGGGGACTCGGTGATCCGACACATCGTGAACGGCGAGACGGTGCTCACCTATGAGATGCCGCAGATCGGAGGCGATGCCGTCGACAACTTCGACCCGGCCGTGAAACGCGATGGCCAGCTTCTCACGGAAGGCTACATCTCTCTCCAGAGCGAGAGCCACCCCATCGAGTTCCGCAAGGTCGAGCTGCTGAACCTGGCCGGCTGCATGGAACCCAAGGCGTCCAACTACAAGGCCTACTACGTCAAGGCGAACAACGCCGAGTGCCGGAAGTAGGGGGGCCGTCTCAGCTCGCGCTCGGCCGCCGCGCGGCCATTGCCGCCAGGCCTCCCACCGCTGCCAGCACGGCGAGCGTCCCGTAGACCTGGTTGTAGCCCGAGGCGAGATCGCCTGCCTGGCGCGCCCGCTCCATGATCGAGGCGAAATACCCGGGTACGATGAAACCGCAGAGCCCCCAAGCCGAAAACAGAATCCCGTAGTTCGCGCCGACGCTTCGTGAGCCGTAGAAGTCCGCGGTGAACGATGGCATCAGTGCCAGGTAGCCGCCGTACGCGAAGCCCACCAGGCACAGGCCCACAAGGAACTGCCAGAACCCGGACGCGTTCCGCAAGAACACCAGGCACGCCAGAATCGAAACGCCGCACATAGCCACCACCGTCCGGTTGCGGCCGATCCGGTCGGAGAGCGTGCCCCAACAAAGACGTCCGGCGCCGTTGAACAGCGACATGATGCCCAGCGCGGCGCCTCCCGAAAGCGCGGCGTCCTTGGCCATCTCCTGAATGAGCGGCGTCGATTCGCCGATCGCCGTCA
>JAEHDI010000385.1 GCA_016880505.1 Bryobacterales bacterium
CACCAACAGGTAATTATGCTTCGTCGTGCCCTGTATGGCGTGGGCCTGCCAGGTGCCAGCCAGTGTGCCGGTGTCGATCGTCGAGGATTTAGTGGGGCCGGTCGAGTCTGTCTCGCCCACAGTTCTTGTCTGCGTGACCGTCACCGGCGTGGTACGCAAGAGCGACGGAGCTCCGGTCTGGCGATCGGCCGTGGTCACATCCGTGGAGGCCACGGGAGGCGGAGGTGGAATCCGGGAGGCCACAACGGCAGCCCCATACCGTTCCGCCGCGCTCTTGCCTATGGCCATCACTGAGTCTGAAAGGTTGCTCGCATGAATGGACGAGACCATGACCGTGACGAGATTTTCGCCGTTCAAGAAGGTCAGCCGCGACAACGAGGGCGGGGAGTCAATCCGAATGGCCCCGTCTCCCAGACCGGCCACGAGCACGCTATCGCGTCTGAGCCGGTCCTTGTTGAATCCGGCGCGCCGGTCCTTGCCGGGGGTTTCGTCCACCTGGACGGTCACGGCATTGGCGCTGTCGCGGGTTGATTTGAAGACACAGGTGGTCGCATCGGTGCGCTGGCCTTCCCGGGCCGGTTCGCCCAGGGCGCGTTCGGCCTCTGTCGAGGTGATCAAGGAACAGGGATCGGTGTCCGAGGCAAACGGCGAGAGGCCGTTACCGCAGGAGATCAGGGTAAGACTGGACAGGCATAGACTGCTGAACGAGAACCAGCGAGACATACAGACACAGACTCCAGAAGATGGAGAAATAATTGTACATGGATCGTGGGTCAGGTGCTACCCGTTCCATCGAGGGGAGCGGGCATGTACTGAGTTGAAGAGCATAGGGAGGTTCACCTCGATGACGAACAATGATGCCGACGATCAGCCCGCAACAAATTTCAACGAGACGCCGTTGATGCAGTAGCGGAGTCCGGTCGGCTTCGGGCCGTCATCGAAGATATGTCCCTGGTGGCCGCCGCAGCGGGCACAGTGCACTTCGGTGCGAGTCATGAAAAATTTCGAGTCGGTGCGCGTCTCGACCACCTTCGGATCGATCGGCTGCCAGAAGCTGGGCCAGCCGGTGCCGCTGTCGAATTTATGTTCTGACGAATAGGCGGGAAGGTCGCAGCCCGCACAGTAGTAAATGCCGGACGCGTGATTCTCATGCAGCGGACTCGTAAACGCCCGTTCCGTGTCTTCATGGCGCAACACCTGATAGGCGGCAGGCGACAGCAGCTTTTTCCATTCCTCGTCGGCCTTCGTCACTTTGACAATGGCGGGGATCTCAATCTTGGGAGGCATAGGGCTTCTCCTTTATCGCTTCAGGGACGGAATGTGATGGTCAGTCGAATGACGGAATCAATCCTTACATAAGCCAATACGGAAGGGCAAGGCGAGTGGATGGGGGGAGGTGCGTGCGGCGGAGACGATACCCTGCCTGCTCCGGTACTTCGGCGCGACCACACTAAGTTGCTCATCTGCTCGGTGCCGAAACTTGTTCCGTTTCTGCTTCGCCTGAACGGAACTTCGAACATCGGCATCGCCAGCCTGAAGCTGGCCGCATCTGAGCAACAAGTGTGGTACCCGCGCCTTCGCACAAGTCGCAGGTGGGGTATCGTCTCCACCGCATACGAGAATGGAGGGAGAAAAGAACCGTGCGCCACCTCGCAAGTCGCAGGAGATGTAATCGTTTCCGTCGCACGTGGGAAAGGGGAGAAGAAAGAACCGAGAAGGCGTTGCTTACTTTGAAGCCGGAGGATTTCCTGCTGCATCGGCTTCCAGGTCGCGCAGGAGACGCTGAAATTCCTTGTCGTTCCGGAGGAGTTTCGTCGCGGCGAGGAGAAGATGGTCGAGCTCGTCGTCGGTCAGCGCCAGGTTGGTCGGAATGTTCATGAGGCGTGCCTGTTCCTCTGGGTCTGCCACTTCCGTCAAACTGGCGTTGATGAAATAGATGTCGGCATCGGGTGCGAAAATGCCCTCCGTACCAGGCGTGCGCTGGCGGAGTTCCCTTCGCCATTGAGATACCGCTTGACGCATGAGTTCAGCTGTGTCGGTAGAATAGCGGTTGATCGGGATGTCCACTAAGGCTTTGCTCACCCGCATAAGGCCGGG
>JAEHDI010000386.1 GCA_016880505.1 Bryobacterales bacterium
CCCTCGGCCGTGACAGGCTGCGTGTCGCAGACTACGACAGTGATTCTGGAGGATAAGGGAGTCATGGAAGGATTGGTATAGGCGCACGCACACCAACGAGATCGGTCATGCTTTTCAAGAACTTTAGTTGCCGGCGCCCCTGCCATCTCTCACCTTTTCTTGGCCACCTGCCGATGTAATTTGAGGGTACGAGAACCATTGGCAGGCGGCAATTTCAAGCGGGCGTTACTGGTGTGCCCGGATCGCGGTATGGCCGACGAACTCGGCGCCGTCATTTCGCGGGAGACGGCCGTAGGGGAGATCCTCGACTGCAAGACCTACCTGGCATCCCAACCGCTCGCCGAACTGCTCGTTTCGGAGGCGCCGGATCTTTGCTTACTGGACGTCTGTTCGACGCCGGACCAGGCTGATCGTATCCTTGCCCAGCTCGCCGGCCAGCCCGCCAAGCTGCCGGTGATCGCCTTGCTCGGCCGCAACGAGCCGGATCGGATCCTCCGGCATTTGCGCCGGGGAGCCGCAGCCTTTCTGCTCCGGCCGTTCTCGAAGGAGCAACTGAAGGCCGCCCTCGAGAAGGTCGCCGCTCTCTTCCCGCAGGGTGGCGACGTTGCGAACGGCGCTGGGAAAGTGCTCAGCGTCGTACCGGCGAAAGGGTCGTGCGGCGCCACAACCATTGCCTCCAACCTGGCGTGTCAGGCGAAGCAGTTCGGCGTCTCGAAGGTACTGCTCGTGGATCTGGATCCGCTCACGAGCACCCTCTCCTTTCTGTGGAAGTTGAAGCCGCAGTATAGCTTCGCCGATGCGCTAAGCCATGTGAACGAACTCGACGCCGACCTGTGGAAGGCGCTTGTGTCTGGCTACCGCGGGCTCGATGTCCTGCCCTCGCCCGAAAATCCCTCGGACTGCGCCGGGGACGCGCCCCAACTGGCCGAGCTCATCGAATACTGCCGGGGCGTCTATGACCTTGTCTTCCTTGATCTGGGAAACCCTTACGGCGCGTGGAACCTGAGAGCGGCGAGAGTTGCCGATGAGGTTCTGCTGGTTGTGACCACCGATGTCCCGGCAGTCTACGGCGCGCAACGGGCGCTCGCCTGCCTGGAACGGAACGGCATCGCCCGCCACCGTGTCCGGTTGCTGGTCAATCGTTTTCGCAAGGACTACGGCCTTGAGCCCGGAGATGTCGAATCAGCCCTGGGTGTAGAAATCACTCAACTGCTACCGTACGATCGGGAAGCAATCGATAGCGCCCTGATCGAGGCCAGACCGGTCGCCGGAAACAGCCAGTTCGGCAAGAGCCTTGCCGCACTCGCCGCCCGGCTCACCGACCGGGAGACCGCCGCTCGCAAACCGCAGCCCAGCGGCCTTCTTTCGCTGTTCTCCCGAGCCTGACCGCGGCCGCCGGATCCATCCGGCTTGTCGCTGGTATCATGTGTGGATTGTTCGAACTGGACGCACTGAACGCAGCCCGCTACCTCCAGTCTGCCCGGGGGCTCGATCCGGAATCGGTGAGAATAACTCCCCTCGGCGGCGGAATCTCCAACACGGTGTTGTTGGTTGAACCCCCGGGTGCCCCGTTCGTGCTCAAGCAAGCCCTCGGCAAGCTCCGCGTCGAGCAGGACTGGTTCTCCGACCGTCATCGAATCTTCCGCGAGTGCGAGGCGTTGCGGCGGCTTGCTCCCCACCTCGAACCGGGCGCTGTACCCGACGTACTTTTCGAGGATCGCGAGAACTGCCTTTTCGCTATGAGCGCCGCTCCCCCGTCGGCGCAAAGCTGGAAGTCCCTGCTGCTTGGCCGGGTTCTCCAGACCGGAATCGCCGCTCGGGTTGCCCGCATGCTCGCCGGCATGATCCGGCTCGGTTGGCGCAATCCGGAATTCGAAGGTATCTTCGGCGACCAGACGGTGTTCGACCAGTTGCGTCTCGACCCGTATTACCGAAGTACCGCGGCCCGTCACCCCGATCTGAGGCCGCACTTCGACCGTCTGATCGGTGACTGTCGCGGCTTTCGGCTGACCCTCGTGCACGGCGACTGGAGCCCGAAGAACTTCCTCGTTGACGGGTCGTCCGCGATGGCGATCGATTTCGAAGTGATCCACTACGGCGATCCTGCCTTCGACGCCGCATTTCTGTTGAATCACCTGCTGCTCAAATCATTCCACCTGCCCGAGGTCTCGCCCGAATTCGCCGTAATGGCGGATGTTTTCTGGCGGACTCTCCTCGACGGACTCCCGGCCGAGGCTGCCGGTTTCGAGGAACGGACGATTCGCCACCTCGGCGGTCTGTTGCTCGCCCGGATCGACGGGAAGTCTCCCGCCGAGTACATTCGCGACGCCGGAGCTCGCGACGAAATCCGGAGTTTTGCGAGACGGCTGATTCTCACCCCCCCAACCACCGTGCAGGAAATCTTCCGGAGGTTAGAACGTTGAAACTGACGGTCCGGCGCGTGCGCGCCCTTGAGATTCTCGACAGCCGCGGCAACCCCACGCTCTCGGTCGAGGTAGAGCTTTCCGACGGCACACGCGGGGCGGCGCAGGTTCCTTCAGGGGCTTCAACCGGCAGGCACGAAGCGGTGGAACTCCGGGATGGGGATCCGGCGCGCTACGGAGGCAAAGGCGTCTACAGAGCGGTTGCTTCGGTCGAAAAAGTTCTCGCGCCCGCTGTGGCTGGCTCCGACGCCGAGGACCAGTCGGCTCTTGACCGCCTGATGATCTCCCTCGACGGCACCGAGGCGAAGTCGCGTCTCGGCGCGAACGCAATCCTCGGAGTCTCCTGCGCCGTGGCCCGCGCAGCCGCGAGCGCGCGCGGCCTCGAACTCTGGGAATACCTCTGCGGCGGCCGGACCCCGCGCTTACCGGTCCCGATGATCAATATCATTTCCGGTGGCATCCACGCCGGACACAACTTTGAGTTTCAGGACTTCATGATCATCCCGCACGGCTTTCCGTCCTATTCGGCGGCGCTCGAGGTGGCGGTGCGCGTCCACCGTGCCACGCGGGAGGTGCTGGAGGCCGCCGGGCGGCCTGTCAGCGGTCTCGCGGATGAGGGCGGTTGGGGACCGCTCCTTGGGAGCAACGAGATGGCGCTCATGGTCCTCCTCCGCGCCATCGAGCTGGCGGGATTCCGCCCAGGAGATCAGGTCCTGATTGCTATTGACGTCGCCGCCACCCCCTTCCTGCGAGACGGCGCTTACGAACTGCGCAGCGAAGGGAGGAAGCTGACGGGCGCCGAGATGATCGAACTGCTCGACGGCTGGAGTCGCCGCTATC
>JAEHDI010000387.1 GCA_016880505.1 Bryobacterales bacterium
CGATTTCGCAACTCGCTTCAAGAAACCCGTCGCAGTGTCGGAGAGCGGCATGACGTCCCGGAATGTGTCCATGAGATCTTATGGGCTGGTGCTCAATGGCTCCGATGCCGACCAGGAGCAGTTCACCGAATTGTTGCTCAAGACCGCCGCTCGCGAGAAATATGAGTTTGTCATCAATTTTGCGACGACGGATTTCGAGAAACTGGTTGCCAAACTTCGCCCGCCTCAGGATGACATCGCCCGCATCTGGGCCTTTACCGGAATGCAGACCGGAGATAAGAAACCCAAGCCCGCCCAGGCTCAGTGGGACGCCTACCTGAGAGCGAAGCTCGTTCGCGTCTGGTGATCCACGCCGGAACACACTTGTTCCAATCGTTCCAGTCGCTCAAATAGTTCAAATCGTTTTAGTCCGCAGCCGAGGAACGGCGGATGAAACTCTTGTCTATCCGGTTTTGATCAACGAATAAAATAAGACCAGGTCGGCGGTTTTCCCCGCTGCAAAGTCGTGTGGGGTTCCTTTAGGGATGTGGCAGATGATTCCGGGGCGAAGCTGAATCCGGTGGCCATTGATGCGCAGCCGGCCGCGACCTTTGAGCACGTGGCAGACAACGTCTTTGTCGGCGTGAATGATCTGCTTGGCGTCCAAGCTTTTGTTCGGACGGAAGGCGATCAGACCGCTGGTGAATTGTTCTTCCTCGAAGCAACTTCGATAGCGGATCTCGTTATTGAGCGTGGGTAGGCGCTTGAGAGCGGTTTGGAGGCTGATGACTTTCATTACAAACTCGCATTCCCCCTCCTTCATCCTCCCCCGCGTCGCGGGGGAGGAAAGAGGTGGGGATTGGAACGACTGGAACGGCTTGAACAATTGGAACTGGTCGGTTGTGGTTCAAGACGTTTAAGACGTTTCACACGTTCAATTGGTTTCGGAGACCGCCGCAACAATCCCTTTGATTGCCTGTTCCGCTTTGTCGTTGGGGACCCGGCAGGAGCCGACAACCCTGTGACCACCGCCGCCGTATCCTTGCAGCAGTTCGCCGACGTTGACCTTCGATGTCGGATTGAAAATATTGTAGCCCACCGAGATCGCCGTGGTGTTCGGCCTTTGGGTATCGTTGGTGACCTTGACCTGAATATTTCCCTCCGGAAACAGCGTGAAAACAAGGAATCGGTTGCCATCCGGAATATTGTCAATGCCCCGCAGATCGGCGTAGATCACATTGCCTTTCAGGGTCGTATGTTGAAGCAGGATCCTGCGTAGTTGTTCTTGTTCGTCGAGGATCTGCCGGCAGCGGCGTTTGACTTCAGAGTCGTTGAGCATGTTGTCCAATGTTTCTTCGCGCAGCAGCTCAATGACGCGGAGCCAGTAGGGCTCGTCCCCAGCATTTCTCCCGTCGGTGGTCATGGAGATCAAGACGTAGCCTTGAGGATTCAGGACATCTTCCCGGGTCAGTTTGCCGGCGTCGATTTTGTCCGTCTCCTCGAGAAGATATTTCATCCGCTGGGAATTCAGGAACGCCAGGCGTGACGCTGCGGCAGGCTCGTTTGGCTTAGATGTTTCTGTGTAGTACTCGCAAACGACACGGGCGGCGCTAGGTGCCAATCGAAACCCCCCTTTGCCCGGCATGATGGGGTGGTCGAACTGCGGCGTCGTGTTGGTGATGTGATGGTCGAACCAAAGCGTGCAGCTGGGATGATAGGGCAGGTTGGTGATGATATCGCCGGTGCGCACTTCCACCAATCCGTCCTGCATGAATTTGGGTTCGACGAAGAGGTAAGAGTCGATCTCCTCGAACTTCGTGATGAGCGCGCCGCAGACGAGCCCGTCGAAATCGGCGCGCGTGACCAGTCTCATTGGCGAATCACCTCCTCAACCGGTGTCAGCGGCAAGTTGAAGGCCGTGGCGACCCCTTCATGGGTAATTTTCCCGTCATAAGTGTTAAGTCCCTTGGCCAGCGCCTTGTTCCTGATCAGCGCTTGCGGAAAGCCGCGATTGGCCAGCTCCAACCCGTAAGAGAGCGTCGAGTTTGTCAGGGCATAGGTCGATGTGTTGGGTACGCTAGCCGGCATGTTCGTCACGCAGTAATGAACCACATCCTGTTCGACATAGATGGGCTGGCGATGCGTCGTAGGACGGGAAGTCTCGGCACAGCCGCCCTGGTCGATAGAAATATCGACGAACGCCGAACCCGGCTTCATCCGTTGAACCAAAGAACGGGAAATAAGTTTGGGTGCTTTGGCGCCTGGAATCAGCACGGAGCCGATGACCAGGTCGGCATCGACGACTTCTTCTTCGACGTTGGCGCGGTTCGACATCAGCGTCGTTACATGACCGCCGAGAATATCGTGCACGTAGCGCAGCTTGGTTGGATGGATGTCCAGAATGCTGACATAGGAACCCATGCCGGCTGCCACCTGGCAGGCGGCGGTGCCGGACATGCCCGCCCCAAGAATGACCACTTTGCCGGGACGAACGCCGGAAGCGCCGCCGAGCAGGATGCCGCGTCCGCCGTTTTCCGCCTGGAGGCACCAGGCGCCCACTTGAATCGAGAGCCGGCCGGCAATTTCACTCATCGGTGTCAAGAGCGGCAACGAGCCGTCGTCGAGCTGTATGGTTTCGTAGGCGATGCCCGTGACTTTTCGCGCGAGTAGCTCACGCGTCACAATCTCTTCGGCAGCCAGGTGGAGGTAGGTAAAAAGAATGAGCCCC
>JAEHDI010000388.1 GCA_016880505.1 Bryobacterales bacterium
GCTGGTCATACCGAAGGGCTCGATTGAAGACTGGCCGGTGATGCAACTCCGGTTCCTCCACTGGGACACGAAGCACCACCAGGACCGGATGGAGACGCTGAAGCGCTACCTCGACTGGGCTGCCCGGTTCAAAGCGAACATGATCGCCTTTGAATTGGAGGACAAGTTCGAGTACCCGTCACACCCGGTGATCGGCGCGCCGGGCGCGTTCACGACAGCGCAACTCCAGGAGATCGTGAACTACGGGCTGGAACGGCACATTCAGGTTGTGCCGAACGTGCAGGCGCCGGCGCACCTGGCCTACGTGCTGAAGCACCCGGAGTTCGCGCATCTCAAGGCGGACGGCAACAACTACCAGTCGGACCTGTGCGACCCGAAAACGTACGAGCTGATCTTCTCGATGTACGACGACGTCATTAAGGCGACCAAAGGCATTGATTACTTCTATGTCTCGACGGATGAAGTCTATTACGCGGGCATCGGCGAGAGGTGCACGGCGCCCTACAACGACGAGAACCGCAGCCTGAAGTGGGTGGAATTCGTCAAGCGCGCGCACGAGCATCTCAGCAAACAGGGGCGCCGCATGTTGATCTGGATGGAGTACCCGCTGTTGCCCGAGCACGTGAAGATGCTGCCGCCGGACATTATCGACGGCGTGATCGGGGAGGAGGAGTACCTGGAGACGGAGAACAAGATGGGGATGCGCCAGCTCGGCTGTGTCTCAATGCAGGGGGCAGAGTCCCTGTTCCCGAACCATCTGAATCGGCAAAGCCGCGATGGGGTGGCTCGCGGACACCTCGACGGCGCGTTCCAGTCCCTCGCGACGGGCCGCTACCGGCGCGGCAATCCGATCGGCGTATTCGGCGCAGCCTGGGGCGACTCCGGGTTGCACAACGAGACGTTCTGGCTGGGCTGGTCGGCGGTGGCGCAGTGGGGCTGGAACCCCGGCAAGGCAAGGCCGGCGCAACACGCCGCCGAGTTCATGCGACTCTACTACGGTCCAAGGGCGGAGGGCATGCTCGAGGTCTACAGGTCCATGCAGAACCAGGCGAGTTCGTGGCAGGGCACGTGGGACCGTGTGGTCTCCCTTGCGCGCGCGGCGGGATACGGAAATTCGTACGGTAAGGGGATAGGCACGACGCGCCGCGACGAGACGCTGTCGCTGCCGCCGCTGCCGCAGGCTGGCGATCTGCGGATCGAACCCTCCTTCGCGAAGAAGTACGAGAAGTTCCTGGCCGAGGCGCGTGGCCGAATGCTCGAAAACGAACAGCTACAGACGGCGATCCAGGCGGAGTTCGGGCTGGCGGACCGGAACCACTACAACCTGGAAGTCCTGCTCGGGCTGACTCGTTTCATCGGTCACCACTGGCGGTTGCTCGACGGAATGGATCGGGCGGAGAAGGCGATGGAGCAGGCGCGCGACTCCCATCAGAAGAAGGAATACGCAGAGGCCGTGGGACACCTGGTCGAGGCGTTCAACAGGGTCGATGGTGCCCGGCGGGAAGGCATCCGGACGTTCGGCGAACTGCGCGCCGTGTTCGAGAAGAGCCAGTTCCCAAAGGGCCGTACGGTGGGCGGCCGCAAGTTCGTCGACGTCCTGGACGACACCAAGGACCATTGGGCGGACCGCAGACCGGACCTGAGCTATATGTCTGCGCCAGAGGAGAGCATCGGCATGGAGGAGTGGCTCAAGAATCTTCGTTCGATCACGGAGGCATACGCAAAGCAGCACAATGTGCCGGTGCGGGGCATCGCCGACGCGCGCCTGGAGGAGTAGATGCGGCGCGCGGGCCTACTGTGCGTGACCGCAGTGCTGGCGCTCGGGCAGGATTCGAGTCCTCTTGCGGATCGCGGATATTCGGTGATCCCGACGCCGCAGAGGGTGCAACTGGCGGGCGGCGAGGTGAAACTCGACTCGTCGTGGAGCGTCGATGCCGGGAACAGCCGCGCGCAGGGAATCGCGGTTCGGAGCCTGCTCGGCGACTTTGCGGAGTTCCATACGGTCAGCCTGAAACGCGGAGCCGGCAATCGGCAGATCCGGCTGGCAATCGTCCCAGGTACGATCGTCACATCACGGGGAGAGGAAACCGACCGGCAGGCTTACCGTCTAAAGATCGATGGCAGCTCGATCGAGGTGACCGGTAATGACGGCCCCGGGCTGTTCTATGGTGTCCAAACACTCATCCAGCTCCCGAAGCGGGATAGCGCGAACCGGCTGCTCGTTCCGAAGGGCGTAATCGAAGACTGGCCGGACCATCCTCTTCGTATCCTGCACTGGGACGCTCAGCAACACCAGGACCGGATTGAAACGCTGAAGCGGTACCTCGACTGGACAGCACGATTCAAGGCGAACATGATCGCCTTCCA
>JAEHDI010000389.1 GCA_016880505.1 Bryobacterales bacterium
ACGCCTCCAGCCTTGGAAAATTCAACTCGACCGCGCGCGAGGTGGTTTTCACGGCTCCAGCGTGGCCGCTCTCCCGAAACAACTCCACGCTTGCCACTTCCTTCCCTTCGGGCACTCGCAGCCGAACGGTTACATTTTCGGCCGGCGCCAGCGATCCGCCACCCCGCTCGGAGCTCACGCTCCAGTTCGTGATGTGCAGTACCCTGCGGCTGTCTTTCCGTGTGAGGTTGAAGACGAGGGTCGGCGGCGCGTCCGTCTCGAAGGGCGGCGCCTCGGGAGTTACCATCCGGATCAGGGTGCTCACGTAGTCGCACAGGACAGGCAGGCTCTCCTGAACATACAGGCCTTCGAGAGACGACGCCCCGTACACCACTTGGCCTTTCCCGTGGCGCGACAACACCACGCCGGGCAAGACCCTACGCCGTCCGTCGCCCGTGACAATATCCATTGCCACGTCGCTGCCATCGAGCACTTCGACCGGCTCGAAATACGTAAGCGGGATGAGTTTCCCCGCCATTGCGCCGGTGCGCGCAACGAGGTAGAGGTCGTTCGGCCCGCCCAGCATCGATTGATAGCTTGCGAGGATCTCCGCGAGCTTTCCTTCGTGTGCCGCCGGTTTCACGCGGATCAATTCCTCGATCCCGAACCTCGCCTGCCGCGCGCCATCCGCCCCGTAGAGCGAGGTCCCGTAACTCACCACCAGCCCGCCGCCATTCTCCACGAAGCGTTTCAGGTTAGCTGCCCGGCGAGCGCTTACGTGCGGCGTGCCGGCGAGGTACACCACCTTGTAGCGCCCCAGCTTCTCCGGTTCATCCATGATTTGCTCCGGCACAGATGAGACCTGCACATGGCCGTGGAGACCCGCAGCAAACGCCCCGAGCGTGTTGGTCCGCGCGTCCGTCTTCCAGAACCAATCCGATCGCGCGTATCCGGGCGGATCCTTGTGGCCGTACACCACCGCCGCGTATGGCTCGTTCTCGAAACCTTCGATCTCTTTCTCGTGCTCCTTCAACACGGAAAACGGATCGCTCACGAACGTCCGGTTCTCCGCGTGATCGACATAGCCCCAGGGCTGCGCGATGATCGGCGCACCGCCGAACATCGCTGTGGTGAAGATCTCCTGCTGGTAGTCGAAGTTGTTGTAGATCACTCGCGGCCAGTTGTTGTAGACCCCGATGTACGGCCACACGCCGATCCCCGCCGCCCGCGCGAGGCTCACCCCTTCGGCGCGCTCGAGCAGCGAGTTCCCACGCTCATAAAGGAATGCGTCCATCGCGCCGATGATCCGAGGGTCCTCTTCCGCGATCTGCCTGGCGTGGTTGATGTTGTAGATCAGCGGTATGTCCCTGTAGGACTTCACCAGCCGGCGCACTTCGCCGATCATTCCGATGAACCGCTCTCGGTACCAGGCGTGGTAGCGCGCGATCGTCTCGACTTCCTCCTTCGTGTAGTCGCTCCGTTTTTCGTGGAACGGGATTTCTCTGCCGGACGACGCGCGGAACCCACTCCGGCAGCCGTCACAGTAACAGAGCCGCATCCCCTGCCAGAAATAAAAGGGGCGCCACGTGTCGAAGTAGACGCCGTCGATCTCGTAATCGCGGACGATGTGTTCCACCATGTCCATAAACGCCTTGCGGTACGGCGTGTTCCAGCAGACGGTCCCGTGGTCCTCACCGACGAACATGTGGCTGCGGTCCGGCTGGCCACCGGGACGCGGCCGGTGCCCATACTCCGGGTATTCCTTCGTGACCATCGACCACGCGAGCTTGTGGCCCGTCGAGATGTATGGGACCACCCGGATGCCCCGCGGTTTCGCGGCCGCGATCATCTCCCGGAGCAGGTCTCGCTTTCCCAGCGCGCGGTGAGGCGTGAAGCGTACGCCCTGGATGTGCGCGTACTTCCCCATCGTCGACATGCGTACAACGTTGGCGTTCATCTCCGTCATCGTTTTCGCCAGCGCCTCAGCGTCAAACTCAAGCTCGGGGGCGAAGGGGGGCTGGTAGCCATCGATCAGGAAAACCCTCGCGGTCCGGACCCAGTCCGCGCCGGCACGCATCGCGGGAACCATCATCAGAAAAAGGCAGATCAACAATCGCACGTCGCCATTATCACTTAATGAAGCGACGCCCGATCTGTGTCACAATCAACCGCTGTGAGGTTCATTCTTCTTCTATTGGTCGCCGCGACCGCCTTTGCCGAAGAGGGGTTCGTGCCGCTGTTCAAAGGCAAGAACCTCGACGGCTGGTTCGTTATGTACAAGCAGGGTCCCGGTTTCGTCGTCGAAGACGGCATTCTGGTCTGCCCCGCGGACGGCGGTGAGAAACTCGAGACCGAAAAGGAATACGCCAACTTCATTTTTCGCTTCGAGTTCCGTCTCGAGCCCGATTCCAATAACGGCATCGGCATCCGAGCTCCGCGTGAAGGCCATACCGCCACCCAAGGAATGGAGATCCAAATCCTTGACCAGAGCGGACCAAAGTACGGACCAATGAAGCTCCGTCCGGAGCAGTACCACGGTTCCGTCTATGACGTCATCCCCGCACGCACCGGTTTTCTAAAGAAGCCGGGCGAGTGGCAGGAGGAGGAGATCGAGGCGAACGGCCGGCGCATCAAAGTCACGCTTAACGGCGCTGTCATTCTCGACGCCGATCTTGACATGGTGCGCGAGCCTGCGGTGCTTGCCAAGCATCCCGGCCTCGCCCGCCCGTCGGGTCACATCATACTGATCGGCCACGGCACCCGAGTGGAGTTCCGCAATCTTCGCATCAAGGAGCTTCCGTAGATGACTGCGCCCCTGTTCCGAGAAGCATACGAGTTGATCACTCAATTCAAGGGCGACGCCTATGTCCACGGATTCGGCGTGCTCCCAGAGACCGGGCGTCTGGCTGTGTCGCTTGGGCGCCGTGCCGTTCTCGTGCGCGACGCCTTTGCCGGAGCCGCCGGCCACGAACGGACGATTCTGGACTCTCTACGCGCCGCCGGCGTGCAGGTCACGGGCGTGCTGGACGGCGCCGCTCCAAACGCACCGCGCGAGGACCTGGCCCGAATCACCGAAGGACTTGTCGCGCTCAACCCCGAAGTCATCGTCAGCTTTGGCGGCGGTAGCACGATTGATGCGGCCAAGGCCGCGGAGGTACTTCGGACGCTTGGCGGCTCGATCGACGACTACTTCGGCACTGGTCTCGTCTCCAAAACTCTCGTAGCCTCCGGCAGGCGGCTTACGCCGCACGTCGCCGTACAGACCGTGTCAAGCTCCAGCGCGCACCTCACCAAGTACTCGAACATTACCGATATCGCCACCGGCCAGAAAAAGTTGATCGTGGACGAGGCCATCGTGCCGAGCCGCGCGCTGTTCGACTACGCCGTCACAACCGGAATGCCCCGCGCGCTGACGATTGACGGAGGACTCGACGGCATCGCGCACTCTCTCGAGGTCCTCTTCAGCGCCGTCGGGAAGCCGAACTACGGGCTCATGGAACGAGTTGCCCGCACCGGCATTAGTCTTGTCCTGGAGTATCTGCCGAAGGTCCTGACGCACCCCGAGGATCGCGAAGGCCGCGAAGCGCTTGGACTCGCCACCGATCTCGGCGGCTACGCCATCATGATCGGCGGCACGAACGGCGCGCACCTGACCAGCTTCTCGCTGGTGGACATTCTCAGCCATGGACGGGCGTGCGGGATGCTGAATCCGTACTACGCAGTATTTTTCACGCCCGCGGTCGAGCAGCCGCTGAAATTGGTGGCGGGAATCTGCCGGGATCTCGGCTACGCAGCGCCAGGTGTCGAGAACCTCGAAGGCCGCGCGCTTGGAGAAGCCGTCGCGAACGCGCTGATCGGGTTCGAGAGGAGGATCGGCGTGCCCACGACGCTCAGCGAGGTCCCCGGCTTCACCGATGCGCATGTCGAACGAGCACTTACCGCCGCGAAAAATCCGCAGCTAAGGATGAAGCTCGAGAACATGCCGGTCCCGCTGACACCGGAGATGGTCGACGACTATATGGGTGCGGTGCTTCAGGCCGCCAAAACCGGCGACCTCGCTCTCATTCGAAACGTCTGAACCGGCGAGCCGACGCCCTAGTTACCGCGCTGGATCTCCAGCTTCGGGGCCTCCAACCCATCCTTGCTGAACACAAGCGTGTACTTCGTCCCGTCCTTGACGATCTCCGCGCCGAACGCGCTGCCGCTCTCGATCCGCCGCGTGTTCGGCATTTTTTCAGTCGGATTGAGCGCCGGCTTCAGGATGTTCAGGAAATAGTCCGTCTTGCGGGGCGCGTCGGGTTCCACTTCCAGCCGCCATCGTCCGTATCCCGGCCCGAAAACCGGCACATGTTCGCTCTGCGCTGCTTCGAGCGGCCGCTCCGGCGCCCAGTTGACTGATTTGTGGTTCGGAATGACTCCCTCATTGAAGTCTTTGACCCAGAAATCTTTCACGTGCCGGTGCAGGTGCCGCGCGTTGCGTCCGGGGCTATAAAGGTCCGCGTGCGGCGTCTCCGCCGGTTCCCTTCCCCCGACCTTGCGGTATCGGAACTTCACCGGAAACAGCGTTTTCACGTTCAGCGCCGCGTAACCCTTCCTCAGATCAAAGGTGGTCTGTTCCCGATCCGACGGGCTCGTGTCGTCCACGACGATCTTCGCTTCGTCCGTCCCCCGGTGCACGGTCTCACCATCGCCGATCTTCTGCTCCTCGCCGCCGATCTCAATCCGTTCTAGTGCGTGCAGCAGCCATTTCTTCTCGAACTCCGCCTCCGTCGACTCCACCGTGTCGGCCACGGCGAGAACATCGAGGCCACGCACGTACACCACTCTCCGGTACACGCGGTTCACCTTGGGGCGGTTTCCCGGAGTCGTGTGACGCGGGTTGTTGTAGGCGTTCGTAATGTCGGCGACTACGAACACCGCCCGCCCGTCGTCCTTGAACGACACCACTCGAGCGACGTCGAAGATATCACGGTACTGCTCGAACTGCGCCGCGTTCGCCACCGCCAAACTCCGCGGGGCCATCGTCCGCTGTCCACCGTCATTCGGGATGCAGGCCGGCCACGTCGCCTTCGTCATCGTCCTGAGCGTGTTTCCGTTCTCGTCGCAGCCCATCCCCGCGATGAAGCCTCGGAAGATCTCCTTCGGGTCACCTACCAGAATTCCGTTCGAGCTCACGGTGCGGATGTAGTACGCCAAATGATGCGGGAAGAAGACGTCCGAATCGTAATGCCCGGTCTTCGGCGCCAGATCGCGTCGTTTGAACACCGTGAACGTACCCTGGTCGAGGTGCTGGTGTGTGTCGATGTGCGGGCCAGCCCAGAACGAGATCCAGGTGGCGTCGGGCGAGTCCCAGTCGGACCGAATGTACACGAACCCAATGCTCGGATCGAAAAACGACAGCCGCTTCGGCTTCACCAGCCGCGGCCGTGGCGAGTAGTACACCAGTTCATAGACGGCTTGCGAGTCGTCGGTCGGGTGGTCCACCTCTGGTTGCCGGAACACCCAGTTCCACGTGTCGGCTTCCTCGGTCCCCGCAAACCGCCGCGCCAGCACTAATCCGTTACGTCGAGTATCGCGGTTGTGCCACGACACAGCCCTTCGACCGTCGCCGGCGATGGACGCCTGCTCGATCATCGGTTCCCGCGGCACGCCGGTCGGCATCCCCGGGCCTCCCAGCGTCCCCGGGTACGCCGCGAACGCATCGTAGAGCAGTCGCTGCCGAAACCACACGTGGCTCAGGAAGAGGTCCTCTCCCGCAGCGGTGTAAGCAACGTTCGCCGCCGTGATGATGCCGGATCCGGTCGGGGACGTGCCGTATGCGTTGCCTTCGCCGGTTGCGCCGCCTTTCCCCATGATGTCCAGCCCTTTCAGCGTCTCGCTCCAGCGTTCGCGGAACCACGCCATCAGTTGTTCGCCCTTGGGGTTCTCGCCGAGCGTCGCATACGTAGCCGCAGCCACTCCCTGTGTCACCGACGCACCATCGTTGCGCAGATAGAGCAACCCATCGTCGTTATCAAGGTGCAGAAACGCAACGGCGTCGTTCAGCCACTCGACTACATCCTGTCGCTGCTCGGGTGAAAGCCTTCCATAGCCCCAGTCGTAGACCCTCGCGATGATCGCCACGAGCACACCGCCCTGGTACGCCGCCGTGTGCTTGTCACCGTTGTACAGATCGAGCAGCGGCATCAGCCCGCCGCTCCTGTCCGTCCCGTTTCGATAGATCTTGCTTTGCACCGGCTGCCAGGCACAGTTGAACTTCCCCTCTTCGTTGCTGACCAGGTAGTGGAACATGCACGCGACAATGCGATTGGTGTCGGAGCCTTTCTCGGGACTCGTATTCGTCCAGCGGTCGAACCTCGCCCACGCCGGATCCCCTGCCTTCCTCAACTCCCGCACCTTTGCAATGAGCTCTGCATCCACCTCCACCCGCGGATGCGGCCGCAAGCCCGCCAACAGCGGCGCCGCGGCCAAAAGGATGATTCCCGTTCGCCAACTCATAAACCTGCAATTTTATCGAACACGCGCACGGCTCGCCCGAAAGGCGAAGTACAATCTCTTACAGCGAGGAGGAATTCAGGATGACGACGCGCAAGGCTCTCTCCGCCGTGTCACTGGTGGCATGCGTCTCGGCAATCACTCTTCATGCTGCCGAGCCAGCGCGACCGGGATCAACCGTCAGGCTCTGCGCCGCACAACCCCCGTCCCGGCTGATCGACTACAAACGCAGTCCAGCCGAGGCCCTTGCCGAGGTCGACCGGACCCTTGCCGAACTGG
>JAEHDI010000390.1 GCA_016880505.1 Bryobacterales bacterium
CCACCCGCTACGGCCTGATGACTGGGCGCTACGCGTGGAGAACGCGCCTCACCCACGGAGTCCTTAACGGGACGTCGCCGGCGCTCATCGAGGACGGGTGCGAGACACTCGCCTCTCTGCTCAAGCGATCCGGTTACCGCACCGGTTGCTTCGGGAAGTGGCATCTCGGCCTCGGGACCCGCGAGCCGGCGGACTACTCGCAGGAGCTCCGCCCCAGCCCGCTCGACTACGGTTTCGACGAGTTCTTCGGCATCCCCGCTTCGCTCGACATGCCGCCCTATCTCTACATCGACGGCCGCCGGGCGGTCGAACAGCCGACCTCCACCATCTCCGACAGCGGCGCCCCGCCTCGCGGCCCGTTCTGGCGCGGCGGCCCGATCGCCCCTGGCTTCCGTATGGACGAGGTGCTGCCCAAGATCACCGAGCGCGCCGTCCGCTATGTCCGTGAGTCCCCACAGCCGTTCTTCGCCTACATCCCCTTCACCGCACCCCACACGCCGTGGGTGCCGGGCGCGGCATGGCGTGGAAAATCCAAAGCGGGCCAGTACGGGGACTTCGTCGCGCAGGTGGACGCCTCGATCGGGCAGTTGATCGAGACGATCTCCCGCCGAGGTGTAGCACGCGACACGCTCTTCATCTTCACCAGCGACAACGGCGCGCCGTGGTCCGAGCCGGACATCCAGGCCTCCGACGGGCACCGCGCGAACCGGCCGTGGCGGGGCCAGAAGTCGGACATCCAGGAAGCGGGTCATCGCGTGCCGTTCGTCGTCCGCTGGCCGCGCCATATCCGGGCCGGCTCCCTCAGCAGCCAGACGCTTTGCCTGACCGACCTGTTCGCGACATTCGCCGCCGTCACCGGCCGTACGCTCGGCCGCGGCGAAGCCGAGGACAGCTACAACATGCTCCCTGCACTTCTCGGAAAGGCGAACCGACCGATTCGCGACGCCATTGTCAGCCATTCCGGGCAGGGGCTTTTCAGCATCCGCGCCGGCTCGTGGAAACTCGTGCTCGGCCGCGGCTCCGGCGGCTTCACCAAACCTGACCGAATCGAGCCCGAACCCGGCGAGCCCGCGGGCGAGTTGTACAACCTGGCCAGCGATCCCCACGAGGATCGCAACCTGTACCTGAAACGTCCCGAAAAGGTCGAGGAACTCAGCGCTCTGCTGGAGAAATACCGCCGGCAGGGTTACAGCCGGCCGACAGCGTGAATCTTCGCGAGGTTGCGCCACGAATCTACATCGGCGTATGTTATTCAGCGAGGTCAACTAGGAGGCATTATCCACGTGACGAAGAACAGACGCACATTTCTGCGCTCGGCCGCGGGTCTCGGAACCGGCGGCGCCATGGCGGCGATGGCGAATGCCGCCGCGCCGGAAGGCCGCATCAAGGCTCCCGGCGGGTACAGGGTCGGCAACCTCTACTTCAGTTCCGGTCTGACCGGTGTCCGCCCTGAAGCCCAAAAAGACCCGCTGGCGTTCGGCGGCGACGTCAAGGAACAGACGCGCCGTACCCTCGACGCCCATAAGAAGAATCTCGAAGCCATGGGCTCGTCGCTCGAAAACGTGATCAAAGTGACCGCGTTCCTGGCCGACGTGAAAACCGAGAAACCCGCCTTCAACGAGGCTTACGCCGAGTACTTCAAGCAAGGCGCGCCGGCCCGCTCGGCCTTCGGTGTCGAATTTCCCGATTCGGCCACCCGCGTCGAAATCGAGCTCATCGCCTGGGTCCCGTAGGGGCTGCTGGCCGCCTCCACGCGGCGCGATGATATTCCGGGGGAGTCCGGATTATGAAAACGAAGCCGTCCACGTATCGCCGGCCGGTTTCCCGCCGTGAGCTGCTCCGCGGGCGCGGCCTCGCAGCCACGGCGGGACTGATCGGCGCACCGCCCGCTGCAGGGAAGGAGCCGGCACCCGATGTCTACACGCGCCTCGGCGTCCGGCCGTTTATCAACTGCACCGCCACTTACACCATCAACGGCGGTTCGCGCCTGCTTCCTGAAGTGATCGAGGCGATCGAGCAGGCGGCGTATTACCACGTCAACCTCGACGAATTGATGGAAGCCGCCGGCAGGCGGCTCTCGCAATTGCTCCGCGTGCCATGGGCGATGGTCTCGTCCGGCGCCGCCGCGGCCTTAAGCCACGCCACCGCCGCGTGCGTCGCCGGAGCGGACCCCGAACGGATGAAGCAGCTTCCCGATACGGCCGGTCTTAAGAGCGAGGTCATCCTCCCTCGATCGTCGCGGAACGAGTACTTTCATGCCGTCCGCGCCGTCGGCGTCCGCTTCGTTGAAGTCGACTCACCCGAACAGATGCGCGCCGCCATCGGTCCGCGTACCGCGATGGCCCTCGTGCTCGGCAACCGCTTCGACAACGTCAGCCTGCGGCTCAAGGAAGTGTCGGAGATCGCGCACCAGGCAGGTGTCCCCGTTCTCGTCGACGCCGCCGCGGACTACCTCATCGTCCCGAACCCCTACATCGCCGATGGCGCCGATCTCGTCGCCTACTCGGGCGGTAAAATCCTTCGCGGTCCCCAAACCGCCGGACTGCTGCTCGGCCGCGAGGACCTCGTTCGCGCCGCGTACGCCAACAGCTCGCCGCACCACGCCTTCGGCCGCATGATGAAGGTCAGCAAGGAAGAGATCGTCGGCATGGTGACGGCGGTGGAATCCTGGGTGAACCGCCGTAACCGGGAGGCGGAGTACAAAGAGTGGGAATCTTGGTACGCTCACATCGCGAGCCGGCTCAAGGCCGTTGACGGCGTCTCTACCCGCGTGCTGCCTCCGTCGCGCGGCGGTCCGTTCCCTATTCTTGAGATTGGCTGGGATCGCGCGAACATCGGCCTCACCGCCGGTGAGCTGCACGATCTGCTGCTTAAAGGCGAACCGGCGATCCTTACGCACGCCGAGGGCGAGGGACATTCCTTCGTTCTGCGCCCTGTCGCGATGAGACCCGGCGACTACAGGATTGTCGCGAATCGGCTGCTTGAGCTGCTCCGCTCCGCCCCTCCGCCGAAAACGCTCGTATCGAAACCGGCCGCGAGTGACATCTCGGGCCGCTGGGACGTGAGCATCCGATATCTTCGTGGCGAGGCACGCCACACGCTCGACCTCGAGGCTCGGGGAGACGAGGTCACCGGAAGGCACACCGGGTCGCGGTTGCGGGGTGACGTCAAAGGCGCCGTCCAAGGGGACCAGGTCCGCCTTCGGAGCGTACTTCCCTACGAGGAGTCACAGTTGGTCTATGTATTCGAGGGAACGCTCTCCAGCGGTCGAATGGAGGGCGAGCTTCTCCTTGGCGAGTTCCCCAGGGCGCGCTGGACCGCCGTGCGAACTTCCTGACGCCGTTTACACCCGGTGCGTGTCGGCGCGCCAGCTCTTCACGGCACGCTTGATCGCGTCTTCCGACAGGCTCTCTGTGACCGCGCGCTTGGCCAGTTCCGCGAACTCCTCGTCCGCCGCAAACCGCAACCCGATAACCTGCCGGATCGTCAACCGTCCGTCCAGCGGCCTGCCGGTCAGCACGAAGTGCCGAAGGTTTTCTTCCGCCCGGATCGCCCGATCCTGCGCCTTCAGCGCGAAGACCCGCGCGAGGAAGAACAGCAAGAGCAGACAGATGTTCATCACTACGATCAGCGATGCGCTATAGAGCCGCTGGTGGTCCCCAATGGACTTGTACAGGTTCACGAACGAGCCGATGAGCGTCAGCACGATCAGCCCGAACAACACGACGTGGTACATGAAAACGTACTGCCGGTGGTTGGCGTAGTTCTGTTCCTTCATGCGTGTGAGTCTGGCCTCCTGACTGCTAGATGATACCGAACTGGCGCGATCTTGATTTCGGGTAGCCGTATCTGATTTACAGAAAGAGGAAGCTGCTTTTACGAGTTTCGAAGGCCAGCTCGTTGCGGCCTAACTCGCGTATCCGAACGCCGCGGCTCTCGCGGGCGCCGGCCCATCCAGAGGCGTGACATGACGCTCGTACAGAAAGACCACCAGTTCCCGCACGTTCTGACACGCTACCGGTTCGGGAATCATGTATCTCTTCCCGTCAAGTTCGACCGTCTCACCCCTCATGAGGTAAACGGGAAACTGCATCGGTTCGGATTTTGCGATATGCGTCGCCATCATCTCGACCCAATACCTCCATATTCACCGAGATAGTGCCGGCCTTCAAGAGAAAATGTCAGACGCAAGGCTCACAGTCGTACTAAGCTTACTAAACGTACTAGAACTAATGAATAGAACCTGACGGTTGAGGGCCCAGTATTACTTCGAGCTTTGAGTTCCAGTACGTTCTTCTTCGCTTCACCGTATGCGCGATGGAATACATTTATTCGACATCGATCACCATCGCCTGCTCCTGCCCGGTCAGCACGTCCCGGACTTTCACGGTCCACCGCCCAGCGGCGTCGTTATGGGCGAATGGAATCAGCTTGCCGGCGCGACCTCCATCCGCGAGCACGTTGCCGGAGTAGTGTGCGACCGCCTTTCCGTCCGGACTCGTCACCTCGACGTGCAACACGTGCACCGCAGCCGGCGTTTCGCCATCCATCCGAACGCCGATCCGCGCCGTCGCCCCGCGCTGTACTCGCAGCGGGGCCGCCGCCTCAAGTCCCGGCACCGCGACCGGCGAGAACGCAAACACCGCCGGCTCGTACGGATCGAGCGTCACCGTGATTTCTTTCTTCCTTCCCAGGGACTTGCCGCCGCGAACGTCGTACGCGTACAGCTCTTCGGCTAACGCGAGACGTATCGTCTGCGGTTTCTCAAAGCGCTCGTTCGACTTGAACTCAGGCGGCCCGAGTTCGTCGACCCGAAGCTGCGGATTGCTCAGCAGGCCAACGATCGTCGCGCCGCCATTGCGGAAACGGTGCGTTTCCACCCCGAATACCGGCCTCCCGGTGGAATCCATCACCGCGAACGCAGGGCGCACGCCGCTTTCGCCCATCAGTTTCCCGGCAAGCTGATGAACAGCGCTCTCCTTGTGAACGAGCCGGTTCTGGTGGTAGTGCAACACGTCCGCGCTCAACCGGATCGCCCTGCCCCGCCCGTACCTGCTCACGCCTGGCTGCTGCGCGGCGCCGGCGAACAGGTCCGCCAGCCGCGGCTTCGGCAGCCGCCGGCTGTTCTCGTCGAAAACGCCCGGCTCAGCGTCCGTGATCAGCGTCCCGCCTTGCGCGACGAACTCACGCATCGCTTGCGCCTCTTGCTCCGAAAGCGACGTTGAGCGCGGCAGGACCAGCACCTTGTAGCCGCGGCGCAGCAATTCACCGTCCTCCACTTGTCCGTACGCGACGAAGTTGTATTGCAGCCCCAGGTCCTCAATCAGCCGGCACCACGATTCCCGCATCCGAAGGAACTCGCTGTCGCGCCGCTCCGTCGCAGAGCCGCGGTTCACCCACGCATCACCCTTCGGTTTCTGCGCCTGCATCCACTCGGTGCGCATGCTCGCCTGTGAGTAATGAATGGCGACCGGATCGGCCTGCCGTTCGCTGTTCATCAGCAGCGTCGCGATGCCCTGCCGCAGCTCGTTGTAGTAGGGCACTGCTTCCTTGCCGCGTTCCCCGACCGTGCCTTCCTTGGTCACGAAGCCGTTGGCGTCGTCCCAGATCAACTGGCCGCGCGCGCCGTGCAGCAGCTCGTACCACACGCGGTGCTTCTCCCACGGTCCCTTCGCGAACGCGGTCGTCACCACCGCCGCCTTTGGATTGATCGACCGGATGATCTCGATGTTGTTCCCAATGTCGTACGGCTCCACAGCCGTCAGGACCTTCGCAAGCCGGTAGTAGTCGTAGCCACCCCACCCCGGCATCTGCGCGCCGCCAATCCCGACATAGGCGTCCGGGTCCACCGACTCCACCGCCTTCACGCCCATCTGGAGCGCCCGCTCGAACGACACGTCCATCCACTCCTTGTGGTTCGCCCACGCCGAGAAGTTGTCGTCCGTCCGCTTCATCGCCTCGTTTGTCGTCTCCGGGGTCACCAGGTTCCAGTCAGTGAAAGCGGTGCCCCACTGCGCGTTGAGCGCCGCCAGCGTGCCGTAGCGTTCCTTCAACCACGCCCGCATCTCCTCCAGTGATTGGTCGGAGAAATCGAAATCCCAGTACGCCGCCAGATCGGCAATGCCCGCCTCGTCCGCCAGGCTGTAAAACACCGGCCGGTACTGCGAATGGAATCGCGCCGACTCAACCAGCCGGTCGTGGATCGTCTTTCGCCATGCAGGATCCGAGAAACTCGGATGCCGCTTGAACGGCTCCTTGCTGGCCGGGTCCTTCCTATACAGCTCTTTGGCTTGGAGGAATGACCAGTTCTGTATCCGGTCCGGACGCCATCTGTGATACTCAGAGTAGTAATCCGTCGCGATATTTTCGGCGTACCACCGCAGGTCGTTCTTCAGCAGGAAGTCCGGCGGCTTGTAGCTTCGTCCGTTGGACTCCGTCATGACCCTCAAGTTCCAGAACCGTGCCAATCGAGTTCAGGACCAGTGGATCATTGTCGACCAGGAGAACACGCACCCAGCAATACTCACATTAGTCGTCTTGCCCTTGAATGGAACCCTATCAAGTTCTCGACCGTCAGTCATCAGACTGGCCAGGATCAGAAATTAGCACGCGTTGCCGGGCGGACGCTCGCGCTTGCCCGAGTGCGGTGAGCCGCTATAGTCCCGCGCGCTCTGAAGGGACAGGTGGCCGAGCGGCTGAAGGC
>JAEHDI010000039.1 GCA_016880505.1 Bryobacterales bacterium
CGCGCAGCACCCGGGATGGTGAGCGCCTCCTCCATCGTCTTCGGGACCTTGCCGCCGAAATCGCTGAGAATCTTGCGGGCGGCACCGATAATCGACTTCGCCTTGTTGTTGAAAAACCCGGTCGAGCGGATGTTCTGAGCCAGTTCGTCCTTGCTGACGGATGCGAAATCCTTGATGGTGGGGTACGTCCGAAACAGCCCCGGCGTTACCTCATTTACGCGCTTGTCCGTGCATTGCGCCGACAGGATGGTAGCCACCAGCAGCTCCCATGCGTTGTGGTGGTGAAGCGCGCAAGTGGCGGCGGGATAGAGCCGGTCAAGCGCATCGATGATCTGCGCGATACGGGTCTTCCGTTCGGTCGCCGTCTTGGGTCTTTTGGCCTTCGTTCGTGCCGCGGCTGGCATGTGTGAAACCTCCGGCCTCTCGGGCTGAATTGATCTAACATAGTAACATTGCGTGACTCGCTGCTCCTCGCGCTGGCGGTTCTGGCCGTGTTCGGACTCAGCCTCACCGACACGTTTCATTTCGACGACTACGCGCTCTTCTCCGACCCCGCAATTACATCGAACTCAGGCTGGCTCGACGTCTGGCGGCCATGGCAGACCCGCCCGCTGACATGGTTCATCTTCTGGTTGAATCACCGCCTCGGCGGACGCGAGCCCGCCGGGTACCACGCGGTGAATCTGTTGCTGCACCTGGCCGCAGTGCTGATTCTCTGGGGCCTTCTGCCGCGGATCATCCCGCGCCGGGCGGCGCTCATCGCGTCCATTGTTTTCGCGCTGCACCCGCTGGTGAGCGAACCGGTCCTCAACGTTTTTGCCCGCGGTACGTTGCTGGCGACGTTGCTCTGCCTCATGTCGTTACGCTCGTGGGTGGCCGGACGACGCTGGATCGCGGTGCTGTGGTTCGGACTCGCGCTGTTAGCCAAAGAGGAGTGCGTGTCGTTCCCAATCTTCTTGCTCCTCCTGCACTTCTCGATCTCGCGGAACGCCGCCGAGTTCCGTCAGATCGCGACGATGCTCGGCCTGTCTCTGGCGGCTGGACTGCGAGTCCTGTTCGCTACGGTGATCGAACCCGGCTTGGGTGCTGGGCCGCAAGCCGGCGTGCCGGTGTCAGCATATCTGGCGGCTCAGGGAGTGGTGATCCTGCGCTATTTTCGGCTGCTTGTCTTTCCGTGGGGATTCACCGCCGGCCCCGACATTCAAGTTCCCTCAGTCTGGGTTGCCGCCGGCGCCTGGCTGGTGGTCCTGGCGCTCGCCATTGTGGCAGCCAGGCGATTCTCACGCGCCCGCGAGGGGTTCTGGTTTCTCGGTGGGCTGGTGTTGTTACTGCCGAGTTCGTCGATCTTTCCGGCGGCCGACCTCGCCGCCGACCGGCGGATGTATCTGCCGATGATTGCGTTCGCCGCCGCGGCCGGCCTGGCGTTGCGCGCCGTCAGGACCCGATATGTGCTGGTGGTCGCCGCGCTCCTAGGGCTCTTGAGTTTTGGACGCGCGAAAGTGTGGCGCGACGAACGATCGCTCTGGCTGGAGGCTGTGCGGAGTTCACCTGTTCGCTGCCGCCAAGTAACGCGGCGTTACTGGCAGACCAGCGGGGCACCGCAGGCGGTAACCATCAGCATCCCGCCGCTGGCGCCAAGATTCTCGTAATCGAGATCGATACCGATGACTGCGTTGGCGCCCATCTGCCGCGCCTGTTCGGTCATCTCGTTCAGAGCGATGTCCTTCGCCTTCCGCAGTTCCCGTTCATATGCAGCCGAACGGCTGCCTACGATGTCGCGGATGCCGGCAAAGAAATCCTTGAAAACGTTGGCGCCCAAAATGGCTTCGCCGCTCACCAATCCGAGATA
Organism: Bryobacterales bacterium; assembly: GCA_016880505.1. Taxonomy (GTDB): domain Bacteria; phylum Acidobacteriota; class Terriglobia; order Bryobacterales; family Bryobacteraceae; genus JAEHDI01. Next base: position 1,850 of record JAEHDI010000039.1, read on the forward strand.
CTTCACAATCTGTTTTCCTTCGATGCTGTGCGTCGTCACCAATAGCATTGTTTCTCCTGATCCGCCGAGTTTAGTTAGCCGCCTGTGATGGACATCGGCGGAAGGGCGATACTCCCGTCACGGCGACGTGATCAGCACGTCTGCCTCAAGGAACTGCCAGTCGGGAAGCTCATACGCGCGAAGCCCGGTTTGGGCCGATGCCTTCAACTCCTGCGACTGGTACGGCCGCAGCGACGGAATCTTGAAGGAGAACTTCGCCAGCGGTTTGGCGTCGGCCTTGCCAGTCTTTGGTTTTAGGGTTACTTCGCCGGAAAGGCTCGCAATCTCCGCCGCCGAGTGATTCACCACCAGAAACTGAACCTCCAGCTTCTGTGTCTTGTCTTCGGTCAGCCGGAAACCGGTGACTTCGATGTACTTCGAGTAGCCACTTGGTTTCGGTGGCGCGTCCAGGCCCATTGGCGCCGATTCGATTTCTGCGGCCACCTTGCTGTCCCTCGTCCCCAGGAAGTACCTCGACGCGAAAAACACAGCGACACCGACCACTATAAAACCCGCGGCGAAGATGACCGCCAGTAGCCACCCTGGCATGCGGTGTTTCGTTTCCGTGTTGACTCTCGGTTTAGTAGGGGGCAACGCCAGCGGAGGCTCAGCCGGGGGCTGTTGCGCGACAGGAGCCTGCCGCGCGCAATCGGGACACTCGTTGTAAGACGGGGGGACCTCACGGCCGCACTTCGGACAGATCCAGGTGAACATTCCCTTTCTATTCTACGCCCGCTCGAC
>JAEHDI010000040.1 GCA_016880505.1 Bryobacterales bacterium
CCGAAGGGTGGCGACACTGCCGCCCTAACGACGCCAGATCAGAAGCCCGGAGGCGGTGGCGGTTCCGAATCCGGCGATCTTCTCGAGTGTGTTCACGGCGATCCGCCGGCCGCTGTTATCCGGGATGTAGACAAGATCGTTCGCCTGGAGCGGCACGTCGGGCGCCTTACGCTTCAGGATCTCGCTCAACGCGACGGGGATCTCATTCCGTCCGCCGGTCGAAACTTCACGGCGGTAGACGTACGCCTGCTTCGCCGCGTAAGGAGCCAAGCCCTCGGCCAGCGCGAGGACGTGCAGCAGCGTCGTTTCCGACGTGTCCTGAACGGGGTACGCTCCGGGCTTCTTCACGTTGCCGACGACGAAGATCTTCCCCACCTCCGGCACACGAATCTCCTCGCCCCCGGCGAGCTTTAGGTTCAGTTCCGGATCGGCCGCCTCGATCAGCCCTCGCACTGGAATCCGCTGTACCAGCGTCGAGGTCTTGCCGTCTTCTCCGCGCTGGGTCCGGCTTACCAGAATCTCTTGCCCCGCATCCGCGCCCAGCCCCCCGGCCCGCGTCAGCGCGTCGAGTAAAGTCATCGGGCCCGTCGCCTGGAACGTGACCGGATTTCGCACCGCTCCGGCGACGCTGATCGGCCGGCTGTGATACTCGGCGATCGTCACCGTCACCACCGGCTCGACGAGAAGCTGTTCGGCCTCGAGCGCCTCGGCGAGGGCGGCCTCCAACTCGGCCGGCAGCAAACCGTCGGCGCGCACTCGCCGCTTGAGCATCGGCAGGCGCACAAGCCCCTCCGCGCTGACCCGCACCGTGCGGGTGAATTCAGGCGCGTCGTATACCGAGACGGCGATCAGGTCGTTCGGCCCGATCTTCTGAGCCGGAAGGTTAGCCACGACGGCCTCCGGCACGGACCGCACTTGCGCAACAGCGATCCCACAGAGCGCGATCGAGGCAAAGCATACGGCAAACGCCAGGCGGCGACACCACCGCCGGCGGGCGAAATGAGTCATGAGATCACCTTCCGTTTTGATCTTCCAGCAGCTTCAGCAACCTCTCCACGCGTGACTCGATCTGGGTCACTTTCCGCCCCAGGCTTGACAACCTGGTTTGGAGCGGCTCGTCGGCGGGTCTATCGATCCCTGCCGAACGGAGGACAGCGGAACGCGCAAAATCGGAGAGGCTTCGCGCACCGCGACTGACGTACGCTATTTTCAGGTCCTCGTATTCGTCTTCACTGAGCCGAAAAATGACAAGACGGTTTCTGGGCCTAAGAACTGGCATTGGGCGATCGGGGAGCGATGCGGGTGTTTGGAGGCAAAGCTTATGCTATGTGAGTCCCGCCGTGGGAACCCAAAATACAAAGGACACGTCACGCGGGGAAGGTGAATGGGGGAGGCTGAGAATCGGAGCGCCACCGCACGCAGGTTCAGGCGCTCACTTCCGATGTTTCACAAAGAGTATACGGAACCTTACCAGGCTGTCAAGAAAAAATTTCGGCCGCCACGGATCGGAGGAAAAAATAGCGTGTGTTTGCTTGTTCTTATGAACGGATGTGAGGATATAGTGGAGATTGGTCGCGTAATGCACTTGTACATCGCAGCCGGCATCGGCTTGGCCGTACTCGTCACATTCGCGTTTCTAGCCGCACGGCGGTTGGCGGACGAGAGGCGCCTCAGAGCCATCTGGAAGTCGCTCGAAGGCGACGGCCGTGGTGCGGCGTTCCATCCGGATATGGTTACCGGACTTCCCGAGCCCGCGCGCCGCTATCTGCTTCACGCGATCAAGCCGGGCACTCCGCTCGCTTCATCGGTTGCACTGCGCATGAAAGGCAAGCTGCGGCCGAAAGCCACTGTCCCGTGGACCGAGATGAAGGCGCGGGAGATCATCTGCGTGACGAAAGGCTTCCTGTGGAAGGCCAAGGTCAGGCGCGGCCTGTCTCGTGTCAGCGGAGCGGACCACTACGCGGACGGGCAAGGCCGCGTGCGCTTCTGGTTGTGGGGCGTCTTCCCTGCCGTGCGCATGGAAGGGGAGGACACGACGAAGTCCGCCATCGGCCGGCTGGCGATCGAGGCGGTATGGCTTCCCTCAGCGTTGCTGCCGCAAGCAGGGGCGACGTGGGAGGCGGTCGACAACCACTCTGCCAAGGTCACGATCCAGATCGACGGCCAGCCGACGACGCTGGTGGTGAACGTTGAGCCCGACGGGAAGCTTCGCCGATCGATCATTTCTCGCTGGGGCGGAGTGGGTGAGAGCGGCGAGGCGGTGTGGATGCCATTCGAGGTGGAGTCGCACGAAGAGCGCGAGTTCGGCGGCTATACGATACCGTCTTTCTGCACGGCCGGCTGGTGGATGCGCTCCGATCACTTCTTCGAATTCTTCCGCGCCAACGTCGAGAGCGCCGAGTTCCGCTGAGTATTACCGCACTCCGGCGATAATAGAAGAGAGGCGCGCTCTTCCATGCCTCTGTCTGGGTTCGATCCGCTCATCGACGAATGGTTCCGCGGCCGTTTCGCGACGGTCACCGAACCGCAGCTTCTTGGCTGGCCTGAAATCCGTGCCGGGCGGGACGTCCTGATTTCCGCGCCGACCGGATCCGGCAAGACGCTGGCTGCCTTCCTGATCTGCCTCGACGAGCTGGTGAAATCGGCCCGCGGCGGGTCGCTCCCGAACCGTACGGAAGTCGTCTACGTCTCCCCCCTCAAGGCGCTCAGCAACGACATTCAGAAGAACCTCGAAGCACCGCTCGCCGAGATCTCGGCGCTGGCGAATGCGAAAGGGTTGAGCCTGGCACCGATCCGCACCGCGGTGCGTACCGGCGACACAACCGTCCGGGAACGGCAGCGGATGCTTGAGCAGCCGCCGCACATCCTGGTAACCACGCCAGAGTCGCTCTTCATACTCCTGACGGCGGACAAGAGCCGTAGGATTCTACAGCACGCAAAGGCGGTGATCGTCGATGAGATCCACGCCGTGGCTGGAGACAAACGCGGCTCGCACCTCGCCCTGACCCTGGCCCGGCTCGAAGCTCTGGTGCGCGAGGCAAGCGGCGGCACGTTGCAGCGAATCGGTCTGTCCGCAACGGTGAAGCCGATCGAGGAGGTGGCGCGGCTCCTGGGTCCCTCGGCGGGCATTGTCAACGTCGGACACCGCCGCGAGATGGACCTTGCGGTCGAGTCCCCGAAGGACGAACTCGGAGCAGTCGCGACACTGAGCTTGTGGGGGGACATCTACGACCGGCTGGCGGAACTGATCCGGACACATCGCACCACGCTGGTCTTCGTGAACACACGGCGTCTTTCCGAGCGCGTCACCCACCACCTTCAGGAACGGCTGGGCGCTGAGGCGGTGCTCGCGCACCACGGGAGCCTGTCCCGGCGACTGCGGCTGGACGCGGAGCAGCGGCTCAAGAACGGGGAGTTGCGTGCGGTGGTGGCGACGGCGTCGCTGGAGTTGGGCATCGACGTGGGTACGATCGACCTGGTCTGTCAGGTCGGATCACCGCGATCGCTCTCGGTGGCCTTTCAGCGCATCGGACGTTCCGGACACTGGGTAGGCGCAATGCCGAAGGGCCGGCTGTTCGCCACAACCCGTGACGACCTGATCGAGTGCGCCGCGGTGGTGCGGGCCGTCCGCCGTGGGGAGCTAGACCGATTGGAGATCCCCGAAGCGCCGCTCGACGTACTCGCCCAGCAGATCGTCGCGGCTGCCGCGTGCGGCGAGTGGCGCGAGGACGATCTGTTCGAACTGGCTCGCGGAACCTGGCCGTACCGGTCGCTTTCCCGCAAGGATTTCGACGCCGTGATCGAAATGCTCGCGGAAGGAATCGCCACAGTCCGCGGCCGGAGCGGGGCGTATCTGCATCACGATCGCGTGAACGGCCGGATCCGCGGCCGGCGCGGCGCGCGGCTTGCCGCCATCACCTCCGGCGGAGCGATTCCCGACAACGCCAACTATCTGGTAGTTGCGGAGCCGGAAGGCGCCACCGTCGGTACCGTCGATGAAGACTTCGCCGTCGAGAGCTCCGCGGGCGACGTCTTTCTGCTCGGTACGGTGTCCTGGCGCATCCGCCGTGTCGAGCAGGGCAAGGTACGGGTGGAGGATGCGCACGGGGCAGCCCCCACCGTTCCATTTTGGCGGGGGGAAGCGCCGGGCCGGACCGCCGAGCTTTCGAGCGAGGTGTCGCAACTTCGTGAAGAAATTGCAGCACGTCCAAAAGAGGAAGCCGTCGAGTTCCTGCTCCGCGAGTGCTCACTCGACCGCCGGGGCGCGGAGCAATCGGTTGAATACGTCCATGCCGGCCGGGCGGCTCTCGGCGCGCTTCCGGCGCAACGCACCGTGGTTGCGGAGCGGTTCTTCGATGAAGCAGGTGGAATGCAGCTCGTAATCCACGCTCCCTTCGGCTCGAGAATCAACCGCGCCTGGGGATTGGCGCTGCGGAAACGGTTCTGCCGATCCTTCAACATCGAGCTCCAGGCTGCGGCCACCGATAACGGCATCGTTATCTCGCTCAGCGAGCAACATTCGTTCCCGCTGGAGATCGTATTCGCCTTTCTGAAGCCGGAGAACGTTGAGTACGTGTTGACGCAGGCGATGCTTGCCGCGCCCCTGTTCACTGCGCGCTGGCGATGGAACGCATCCCGTGCCCTCGCGATTCTGCGGTTTGCCGGCGGCCGCAAGGTGCCTCCGCAGATCCAGCGGATGCGAGCCGAGGACCTGATCGCCGCGGTCTTCCCCGACCAAGCGGCCTGCGCGGAGAACCTTGACGGCGACATCCGCATTCCGGATCATCCGCTGGTCACCGAGACCGTTCGCGACTGCCTCCATGAAGCGATGGACGTCGACGGACTTCGAGCGGTGATCGCGGCGATGGAGAGTGGGGAGATCCGCACGTTGGCGCGCGACACGCCGGAACCGTCTCCCTTCAGTCATGAAATCCTGAATGCGAATCCGTATGCATACCTCGACGATGCGCCGCTCGAGGAACGACGTGCGCGCGCCGTGCAGGTTCGGCGAACGATTCGCGCGGACGTGACGGATGGCGTCGGGAACCTCGACCCGGCGGCCATCGCGGAAGTCGCGGAGGACTCGTGGCCATTGGTCCGGGACGCAGACGAGCTCCATGACGCGCTGCTGACCCTCGTGACCGTGCCCCCATCTGCGGAATGGGAGCCACACTTCGGCGCGCTCGTGGCCGCGCACCGGGCCACTACGTTGGAGACGGGCGGCAGGCCGTTCTGGGTTGCGGCTGAGCGAATCAGTCTGGCGCTTGCTGTCCACTCGGACGGCGGTTTCGCGCCGCGGATTGAGGCCGTCCTTCCCTCATCCCCGATTCCGGGGACGGTTGAGGAATGCGCCGCCGCGATCCTGCGCGGCTGGCTCGAATCGTCCGGTCCCGTAACGGCGTTCGGCCTTTCCGGGCGCCTGGCGATGCCACTCGATCTGGTTACATCAGGCCTTCTGCGTCTTGAAGCAGAAGGGCAGGTTCTGCGCGGCCGCTTCACGCCGGACCTCCCGAACGGAGAACTCGAGTGGTGCAATCGCCGCATTCTCGCCCGTATCCACCGGCTCACGCTCGGCAAGCTCCGCCGCGAGATAGAGCCGGCTTCGGCCTCGGAATTCATGCGGTTTCTCTGCCGGTGGCAGCACATCCTGCCTGGGCGCCAACTGCACGGGCTGGAGGGCGCCTTCCAGATCATCCGGCAGTTACAGGGTTACGAGATCCCCGCCGCGGCGTGGGAATCCTTCGTCTTACCTCGGCGCATTGCGAACTACAGTCCGGAGCTGCTGGACCGGCTCTGCCTCTCCGGAGAGGTGATGTGGGGACGGCTCTCGCGCCATCCTGCCTTCGACGACCCCGAACCTGGTCCGCGGCGGGTCCGGCCGACGCGCGTCGCTCCCGTCGCAATCTTCATGCGCGAGGACGCCGCACTCTTCCTTGGAGGTTTGGAGAAGAACCACGCGGACACACCGCTGTCGCATCCCGCGCGCGAACTTCTCGCCGAGCTCGAACTCCGCGGCGCCTCGTTTTTCGCGGAACTGCAACGAGCGACCGGCCGGCTGCCGAGCGAAGTGGAAGACGGGCTTTGGGAGCTGGTCGCCGCCGGGCTTGTTACCGCCGACGGTTTTGAGAACCTGCGCGCTCTTCTGGATCCCAAGCGGCGGCGTGGCGAGGGACGAGGCCGTGACGCGCGGCCACGGCACGCCGCCGGCCGGTGGGCTCTCCTTCGCCCGTACAAACCCTCACCCGATGCGGAGGAGGCACACGCCCGGCAGTTGCTTCGCCGATGGGGCGTAGTCTTCCGCGATCTTCTCGCGCGAGAGGCTTCGGCTCCCGTGTGGCGCGATCTGCTCGTTGTCCTGCGCCGTATGGAATCAAAAGGAGAAATTCGCGGTGGCCGTTTCGTGGACGGCGTCTCGGGTGAGCAATTTGCTTTACCGGAAGCCGTGGAATTGCTTCGCGCCGTTCGCCGCGCAGGGACGAGCGGAGAAACGGTGGAGATTTCAACTGCGGATCCGCTCAACCTCGCCGGTGTGATCCTTCCTGGCGCCCGGATCAGCGCCCTTACCGGCGGAACGATCCATTTGCGCGACGGAGTGCCGGACGCCGCGTGTGGGGCCTCCAGTGGGGGAGGCCCGGTCACGGCGGGTGTCCAGTCTACCTAGGCGCCACAGACGGGCGCCGGCAAGTCAGGGGCAAATTACGGCTTGGCCGTCGTTCCGGAAGTCGTTCCGGAAGTCGTGTTCTTCGAATGCCGCTTGTGGTGTTGGGTGTGATGCTTCACGTGCTTCTTCCCCGTAGCGGGCGCCGTAGTCGTCTGACTGTCTGATGCGGGCGGTGGGGTCTTTGTCTCTTCCGTTTGCGCGGCTAAGCCAAGCGGCAGGAGCAATGCTGCCAGAAACAACGACGCTGTAAGCTTCTTCATTATTTTTCGTTCTCCTTTCGATGCATTTCGCATCGTCCATGCTGGACTTGAGACGCCGCCTGCGGTCGTTGGATTTCTAGCCCCTGTAGGGGATTTTAGCCACTGAATTCGGGGGATGCGGGTCCCCGCCCAGATCCCCCTGTCCGTGCCACTACTTGGCTGTCGCCACTTGCAGGTTATTGGTAACAGAGAATACTCCCGGGACCCCGTTGGCGAGGACGCCTGCAAGGTTCTTGTCCCCAGGAGAGTCGGCGAGGCCCTCCAGAGTTGCATTTCCGTTCTTGACGATGATCCGAATCGGGCTGATGGAGCGGATCGCGTATCGCTCCAACGCCGAGCTCCGGTAAATCGCCCGGTACAGGGCGAGCCGTAACCGATCGTCGTTGGGCGATACCGGCAGGACCTCGATCCGGTTGTCCACCGACTCGACGCCTTCGATGTCTTTTACGACCCGCTCAGCGCTTGACTTCAAGGTTGGCCGTGTCACCTGCCCGATGAGGGTGACCTTGGACCCGTCCACCTTGAACGCGATGAAGTCAAACACGCCATAGTACGGCAACATCAGGATTTCGTGCCGTACTTCGTGCGAGATTCGTTCGGTTCCCGCTTGTGATGCGGCCCGGCTTGCCAGAACGATCGATGGGAGCGCGACCGCTGCGACAAGCGCGATGATCGCGAACCTGAGCCAGAAGTGTTTCATTTTCGACCTCCATGACAATAGATGCATCACCTTTTCCGTAGGGACCATCGGAATCAGCGGCATGGGGGCTTTCCTCCCACTCCAAAAGGCCACCCAAACTATCCGCGAGGGGAGGGCTGACTGGCGCCCTGCCCGGTTCTTTCCCCATGCCGCCCGGGCGGCTGCCGCAGCGGTACGTATAGGACCGACGGCCTGCCAGCTCCCGACTGCGGATACAGGTCCATTAGTTCGTAGATGGTCTCTGGCATGTTTGTCGTGATCGGTAGTCCCAGTTCACGGGCCGCTTCGACGGTGATCGGGAAGTCGTGTGTCCAGCGGCCCTCGCTTAACGCGACCGCTAATGCCCCCGCCTTCTCCTTGGGCAGGTGTTTCAGTAACACTTCGCCGACAAAATAAGCCACTTGAATCCGGGCTTTGGCGGCAACATCAGCCAGCACCAGCATCTCGTCACTGATTTGTTCGGGCCGCTTAATTTGGAGAAGTCTCACGATCGACGCCGCCGGCATATCGCCGATCTGCGGATCCACTGGTCCCAGCACGGCGTTGGGATCCATTACGATCTCGTCGGCCGCGAGGGCGATCAGGGTGCCGCCACTCATTGCGTAATGTGGCACAAAGACCGTCACTTTACC
>JAEHDI010000391.1 GCA_016880505.1 Bryobacterales bacterium
CGCTCTGACATCAGCACGCCGCTATCCTCCTCAGCGGTCAAACCTGTGCCGGCCATGGCGATCGGCGTGATCGGGTCCGCCATCAGCTTGGTGGAAAGGGAAAATGGGCCGATGGCCATACCCACGGGCACCAGGTCGCTTTCCCGAGCGATGTATGCGATCGAGTCGATGTTCGCCTGGTTCCTCTGGCTGAACGGCGCATCCATGGCCGCTTCGACCTTCGCGAGCGATTCCTCCCCCGGTGCGGCGCTGAAGTGGAAAGTGTCCACCTCTGACTCGGCCACGCCCAACGTCCGCAACAGGTCAGCCTTTTCGAGGCGCAGATCCATCAATGGAACGGCGAGCGGTGTCCGATAGCGCCGGGCGGCGGTTGCCATAACCTGACCAAGCCGCCTCCCGTCCCGCATGATCGCCTCCGGACCATCGTGTTCGTGAAGAACGAGATCCGTGCCGATCGGCATCCGCAGGCCGCGGGCCGCCAGGCTTAGGTAGAATTGCCGTTCCATCCCGGCCAGTATCTCACGGCCGTTGCAGCATTCAGGTCTCGTGAGCGCCTTCGTTCAGGTAATGCCGTTCGCTGACCCCGCGCAGTCGTTCGGCGGCGCCCTCCGCCGTGATATCCCGTTGCGGGCTCGCCAGCATCTCATAGCCCACCATGAACTTCCGGACGGTCGCCGAGCGCAGAAGCGGCGGGTAGAAGTGAATGTGCAAGTGCCACTCCTGATGTGCCTGCCCATCTGTGGGCCGCTGGTGGAATCCCATCGTGTACGGGAACGATGTCTCGAACAGGTTGTCGTAGCGAGTAGTGACTCGCTTCAGGATGTCCGCCAGCCCGTCCCGTTGCGAAGGGTCGAGTTCGTCGAGTCCCGTTGCATGGGCCTTGCTGGCGACCAGAGTCTCGAACGGCCAGACGGCCCAGAACGGCACGAACGCTGCAAATTCGTCGTTCTCGCAGACCAGGCGCTCGCCCGCCTTCCGCTCCAGAGCAAAATAGTCACACAACAGACACGAGCTGTGATTCGCGTGATATTCGGCCTGCACCTCCTGCTCCTTGGCGATCTCGTTGGGAAGCGCCTCGTTCGCCCAGATCTGGCAGTGCGGGTGCGGGTTGCTGCATCCCATCATCTCTCCGCGGTTCTCGAAGATCTGAACGTAGTTCAGCCAGTCGATACCTGAGAGTTCGAAGTATTGCTCCGCCCACACATCAACGACCCGCCGGATGTCCGGTCTCGTCATGCGCGAGAGAGTCAGGCTGTGATCCGGCGAGAAGCACACCACCCGGCAGACGCCGCGTTCGCTGCGGACCGTCATCAGCCCGCCCTGGTCGGACTCGAAGAACGGCGTCTCCGGCCGCATGGCGGCGAAATCGTTCTCGAAGACGAACGTATGTTCGTAGTTCGGATTCCTCGCCCCGCGTGCGCGCTCGTTGCCCGGGCACAGGTAGCAATTCGGATCGTAAATTTGGCCGGCGGGCTGGGGGTGTCTCTCAACCTGGCCTTGCCACGGCCGTTGTGTCCGGTGCGGTGAGACGAGGACCCATTCGCGGATCAACGGATTGAAGCGGCGATGCGGATGCTGCCTCCAGTCGGTCAACTTGGGATTGCCTCCGAACGCACGATTCTAGCGCGCTTCCGAAACCAGGTCGGAGACAGGACGGAGCAGTGTCTTTTCGGATGCGTCCAACGGCTTCGTAGTGAGCAGCACGAAACTCAGATCGGCATCCGGATCC
>JAEHDI010000041.1 GCA_016880505.1 Bryobacterales bacterium
CGTGATCAACTCGAGCCGGATCAGCACCGCGAACGCACCGCCGATGAAAAAGAAAAAAGTGATCGCGGCGAGGTAGAGCAGCGCAATGCGCTTGTGGTCCTTGGTCAACAGCCACGACTTGATGCCGTAGCCGGCGTTTAAGTAGTTCGTACCCGCGTCAGTACTCGGTTCTACAGTGCTCGTGCTCATTGCTGCGTCTCAACCCTCTTTCTTGGCGCGAGGGACTTGATATAGGCGACCACCTGTAGTAGCCCCTCCTCGCTGATCTGTCCCTGGAAGGTAGGCATCTGAATTTTGTATCCGGCGGCTACTTTCGCGCCCGGCCTGAGAACCGACTCGCGCAAGTAGGCCTCGTCAGCCACGACTTTCTGTCCGGTCTCAAGCAGCACCGTGCTCCCGAACACTCCTTCGAGCGCCGGCCCCCTTCCACTGGCGTCCTGCATGTGGCATGTATGGCATCCCAGACGCTGGAAGAGCCGCTCGCCAGCCTGCACCATCGTCTCGCCAGTCGAAGTCCCGCTCAGCCAATTCTCGTAGTCTGTCGGATCCATTACGTAGACCCACCCGATCATCCCCGAATGCTGGTTGCCGCAGTATTCGGCGCAGAAGAGGTGGTACTTCCCCGGCTTGTTGGCCTGGAACCACATCGAGGTGTACATACCCGGCACGACGTCCCGTTTCACCCGGAACGCCGGAACGAAGAAACTGTGGATCACGTCCTCGGTCGTCATCGTGAGCTTCACAGGCCGGCCCGCTGGAACATGCAGTTCGTTGATCTCGCGGTGGCCTTCCGGGTGCTGGAGCTTCCACATCCACTGCTTGCCGACGACGTAGACCTCCATTGCGCCCTCGGGCGGGTGGTAATTGCGGAAGTACACGTAGGCGCCCCAGCCGAACATCATCATCGCGATCATGCCTGGCGTGACTGACCAGAAGATCTCCAGCAGAGTCGAGCCGTGGATCGGCCGCGGAATCTCGTCCGGCCGGCGCCGCCGGTATTTGATGGCAAACACGAAAATTGTCGCGAAGATGAGCGTAGAGAAAAATACGCCCACCGCCACCAGGAAGAAGTAGAGGTTATCCACCCCTGCCGCGATGCTGGATGCCTTCTCAGGAAAGAGCTGAAAATCGGTCCACATTGTGCGTATCAGATCTTGCGCCGGTCGCGCCGGAGATTCACGAACATGAACAGACCGAGCAAGAACACCGTGGCCATGCCCGCCGCTCGAAGCGCGTTCATGATGACGAATCCGTACTTGCCGGTCTTCGGATCGTAGTGGTAGCAGAGCAGTAGCAACTGGTCGACCGGGGACAGGATCTTGCCAGCCGACGCCTCGACGAGCGCGAACCGCAGATCCTTGGCCGAATACTCGACCCCGTACAGGTACCGCGCGATCTTGCCTTGAGGGGTGAGCACCATGATTCCGCTCGCGTGAGCCCACTGGTTCGTTTGCGTGTCCCAGGCGTAGCGGAATCCGACTGACTGCGCGAGCTTCTTAATAGAGTCTTCGTCTCCCGTCAGGAAATGCCAGCCCTCCGAACCGCCCTTTCGCCCGTACTTTTTCACGTACTCCGCTTTCTTCGGAGCCGCCAGTTCCGGGCCTTCCTTCGGATCGAAGCTTACCGTGACCACTTCGAAGTGCTCGTGAACGTTCAGCGGCGTGGCCCGCAGGCTCCTCAGCAGCCCGTTCAGCACCATCGTGCAGAGCATCGGGCACTCGTAGTAGACCAGGGACAAGACCACCGGCTTCCGGCCGAAGTATTGGCGAAGCTGGACCTGCTTTCCGGTTTCATCGCGAAACGTCAGGTCGAGCGGCGCCTGCTCGTTCAGGCGCTGGTCGATCCCGACTCTGCGCAGCGGCTCGGGCATGCCTGTGGTCTGAGCCTGGGCCGCAACGCCGAACAGAATCCCGGCGAAAACAAAAACGAGCGCGTGTGACATAACGTGCACCTATTTCTTCTCCTGAGCCTGCGTCCGGACCGGCAGCCCCCGCCGCGCCGTCAGTTCGATGGCCCGCTCTATCGGAATCCTCACCACGCCCGCCTGCCGGTCAATCCAGCCATAACTGTTCAGTGCCGCCTGCGCGGCGGCGCGCGTCTTCTCGATGTCGGTATTGGGTCTTACCTGCAG
>JAEHDI010000392.1 GCA_016880505.1 Bryobacterales bacterium
CCCACTGGCCGGTGTACACCTCTCCCATCGCGAGCGGCGTGCTGCACTGCTGCCGGATGATGCGGAAGGTGTCCAGATGCTCTGGCCGCAGCGGGTCCTCGAAGTAGAACAGGTTGTATGGCTCGACGGCCTTGGCGAGCACAATCGCCTGGCTCGGCGTCACCCGTTCGTGAACGTCGTGTAAAAGCTCGATCTCCTCGCCTACCGTCTTCCGGAGGTGCTCGAAGAGCTTCGGCAGCGTACGCACGTACGGGCCCGGTTCCCAGGTCTCTTCCGGCGGCACTCCCTCGTCAAAGGCTTTCTTCGTCGCCGCCTGTTGGCGTTCGCTCGACGGAACGGCGTAGCCCGACTCCGCGCCGGGCGGCGCCACCTGAACCTTAATGACCTTGTAGCCCTTCTCCATCAGCCGCCGGACGCCGTCTTCCACTTCCTGAAAGTTGCGGCCGCCGACGCTCGTGTACGTCAGCAACTTCTCCCGCGCCCTGCCGCCGAGAAGTTCGTACACCGGCAGCGCAGCCAATTTGCCCTTGATGTCCCAGAGCGCCATGTCCACACCGCTGATCGCGGACATCTGCACGGAGCCCGAGCGGTAGTAGGGCAGCAGGAACAACGTCTGCCAGATGTCCTCGATTCGCATCGGATTCCTGCCGATCATCGCCGGCTTCAGGTGTTCCTCGAGGAATTTTGCGATGCCGAGTTCGCTGCCCGTGCAGGTGGCGTCGCCCCAGCCGTAGAGACCCGGCTCGCTCGTGATTACCTTCACCAGCACGTAGTTCCCCGCCGACGCCCGGTTCGGATTGGTCACCAGCACCTGTACGTCGGTGATGCGTAAGTTTGGCGGGACGCGGCTCGGCGCCGTCACGGGTGACAGCACCGGGGCCGAAAGAGCGGCCAAGAAGCTTCGGCGATTCATGAGCGGTCAGCTCCAGAGCCGGTCGTGGGATCGTTCCTTGTCCCACTCCGGCGTCGGCTCGAAATAGCCTGGCTCGAGCAGATGCTGCTTGACGACTTCGTCGTTCAGTGTTACGCCCAGCCCCGGTTTCTCCGGCACCTTGATGAAGCCCTTGTTCACGATGGGCTTCTCGATACCCTCCACCATGTCATCCCACCACGGCACATCCACCGAGTGGTTCTCCTGCACAAGGAAATTCTCCGTCGCGGCCGCGCAATGCACGTTGGCCATGCAGGAGACCGGCGTTCCAGCGAAGTGCATCGCCATCGGCACGCCGTATTCCTGAGCCGCATCGCCGATCTTCTTGGTCTCGAGGATTCCGCCCGACGTCGCGAGGTCCGGGTGGATGATATCCACCGCGTGATTCCGGCACAGCTCGATGAACGGCTCCTTGAGATAGATGTCTTCACCGGTGAGCGTCGGGATGTCGACCGCGTCGGTGATCTTCTTCCATAGCTCCGTGTGTTGCCAGGGGATCATGTCTTCGAGCCAGGCAAGATTGTATTTTTCAAGCGCCCTGCCGAGCCGGATGCAGGAGTTCAGGCCGATGTGCCCGAAGTGATCCGCGCAGAGCGGAATGTCCCAACCGACGACTTCCCGGATCTGTCCAACGTAGTCGGCCATGAGGGCGATGCCTTTCTCGGTCAGCTCGATCCCTGTCAGCATGTGCTCCGTGAGACGGGCGGTCTTTGAGTCGACGCCGGCGGGATGGGTGACGGCGCCGGGAATCTCCTCGACGAGATCGATGCCCAGATCCATCTTGAGCCACGTGAAACCCTGATCCCGTCGTTTCTTCAACCGCTCGCCGTAGACCTTCGGGTCGTGCGATTCCGTAGTGTCCGCGTAACACCGGATGGTGTCGCGGAACTTGCCGCCCAACATCTGGTATACGGGGACTCCATAGGCTTTTCCCGCCAGGTCCCACAGCGCCATCTCGACGCCGCACACACCCCCGCCCTGACGCGCGTGGAAGCCGAACTGTTTGATCTTCCGGAAAATCTTGTCGACGTTGCAGGGGTTTTCGCCAAGGAGCCTGTTCTTGAGGATGAGAGCGTAGGTCTTGCTGGCGCCGTCCCGGACTTCGCCAAGTCCGTAGATGCCCTGGTTGGTGTCGATTCGTATGAGCGGACACGTCATGGGCGCCTTGGCGACAACGGCCACGCGCAGGTCGGTGATCTTCAGATCGGATGGTTTCGAGCTTGTGTTGACCCTCTGCGTGGCGGCCTCCAGCGTCTCGTCAGCCCAGAACGAGGCGGCAAACGCGCCCGCGGCCGAGCGCATGAATCCGCGCCGGCCGGTCAGATTCTGAAGGGTTGTTTTCATACCGGGTATTCCTCCTCGAATTGGCTCATTGTATTGTGGCGCCCGCGGGACCGCAAACCGGGGCGCCTTGCCGCGCTACCGCACCCGAATCTCCCTGAAGCGTCCCTTCTCGAGCTTCAGCAGTTCCTCGATCCAGCCGGCCACCGCATTGCGCGATTCCGCGACAAACCGGCCGGCGTCCACCCGCTCAACGGTGTCATGTGCGTCACCGCCGGCGACCCGTACCCGGCGTCCACTCGGAATCTTCGCCTTGATGCCATCCAGGCCGGCTCGGATTTCGCGCGCTCTCGGGCTGCTTGTTTGTTCCAGCATCCACTCCAGCGTCTTCACGTAAGCCATATCGTCAGCGGCCTCGCGCATGCCTTCCCAGGACACGGAATAAGGGAACGGAGAGTCCGCGGTGCGCGGTGGCCAGACCATGCTCATCCCTGAATCGGCGCTCCCTCCGTCGAAATCATCGAACGGGTCGCCGGGGTGATAGTTATACGCCCAGAACCAGACCGCGTTGCCCTTGTGCAGCCACGGCCTCCATGCATACGCCTGCCGGAGAGAAGCTTCGTCCCGGCC
The DNA here is from genome assembly GCA_016880505.1 of Bryobacterales bacterium. GTDB lineage: Bacteria > Acidobacteriota > Terriglobia > Bryobacterales > Bryobacteraceae > JAEHDI01. The sequence goes on from JAEHDI010000392.1 coordinate 2,843, forward strand.
CGATGCGGATCCGTACATCCAAAACGGTTTACCCGACTGCTCGGCCAGCCCGCGAATTTCGTCGAAATCGCCGTTGGCTACGAGGATGTCGACCATGTGGTTGATCGCTTTCGCCCATGCGATCTTGTCCATGGTTACACCATAGATGCGCAACTCCGGCCAGAACGATTTGATGAATTTGTACCGGTTCTCGTGCTCCGCCATCAGGCGCTCGGTCGGCTCGTCGTAAATCAGGAACACGAGTTCGGGCCACTTCGGTTCCGCGGCGTGGCGCTTGATCGCGAGCATCAGTTCTTTCAGCCGGCGGTTTAGCTCCGGGTGATTCACGTCGGAGAAATTCTTCCGCTTGCCGTCCACCACCACGGGCTCCGGCCTGGGGATGTTGAACAGCTCCGACAGGCGGTTTTCGAGGTGGCTGACCGAGTCGTTTCCAAGCGACCACACGACCGGGCCCTTCATCCCAGCCTTCGTGAACTCCGCCATCCAACGGTCGGCGAACGAAAAGTCGACCGCCAGTGTGCCGGCGTCGTTGCTCAGGGGCACCGTCAGCGATCCCCAGAAAAACTGGAGTGCGTCGAAGCCGCGCTCGTGCAGGTCGCGCATGTGCGCCGGTGTGATGTCGCGGTCGCGCGCGCCACAGAAAGCTCCATAGAACACACCATGATCGCGGCGGAGACGGTACGGGCGCACGGTGACGCCCACCTTGGCCGTGGCATCGCGAAGGCGAAACGAGACGGCGTAGTGCCCGGCCCGGGCGGTTTCGTCCGCGCGAAGCAGGATCCAGTACACCGATTTCCCCGGCTCCCGCATGGTCACGGAATCGACCGCTTCGAGCAGGAAGGGTTGTGTCGTTTCCCGGTTTCCTGCCAGCCGCCGCCGGTACGGTGACGCAACCCGGACCTCGGCTCGAACGCCGCGCGGCAGACCGCGAATGGAAAGCGGCGCGCTCTCAATCGCCGCTGTCGTGGTGACCA
>JAEHDI010000042.1 GCA_016880505.1 Bryobacterales bacterium
GAACTCGATCGGATACGTGGAGCTCGTGTACGCCATCCAGAACAAGATGGCGTACGGCCTTATCCAGAATGCGTCGGGCGCTTTTGTCAGACCCGATCTCAAAAGCGTGACCGCGGCGGCAGCCTCCGCAGCCGAAAACATGCCCGACGACTTCCGTGTCTCCATCACCTACGCGGCCGCCAAGGAAGCTTATCCGGTCTCGAGTTTCACATGGCTGCTGCTTCCCTCCAACATCCAGGACGGCGGGAAACGCAAGATCCTGACGGATTTTCTTCGCTGGATGCTTCACGAAGGACAAGCGATGGCAGAGCCTCTGGGATACGCCCCGCTTCCGAAGGCTGTTATCGCGAAGGAACTGATGACGATCGGACAAATCCGGTAACTCCATGGCAAGTTCCGCGGTCCAGATCGGCAAACGGGGCACACGCAGCCATGGACGGGCACTGGTGCGGCGCCTCCGGGCTGGCGACGAACTCGCGCACATTCTAACGTTAACGGTCGCGTCTCTCATCCTTCTGATCACGGTTCTGCTGGTTTTCGAGCTATACCGGAGCTCGGCTCCGTCGCGGGCGAAATTCGGATGGGGATTCTTCTACTCGACGGCGTGGGACCCCGTAGCGGGCGAGTTCGGGGCGCTTCCGTTCATCTACGGTACCGTGGTGACCTCGATGGTCGCCCTGGCCATCGCGGTGCCGCTCGGGCTCGGGGCAGCCATCTTCCTTTCCGAACTGGCGCCGCCGAAGATTTCCGATGCGCTGACGTTTCTGATCGAGCTGCTGGCCGCGGTGCCAAGCGTGATTTACGGACTGCTCGCGATCTTCGTCTTGGTGCCTCTGTTGCGCGAGTCACTACAGCCGTTCCTGAAAGGTGCACTTGGGTTCCTGCCGTTCTTTCAGGGACCGGTTTTCGGCGTCGGCCTGCTGGCCGCCGGGCTCATCCTGGCGATCATGATTCTTCCGTTCATAGTCTCGATTTCCAGGGAAGCGCTCCTCGCGGTCCCGCGGGAGCAGAGAGAAGCGGCCCTGGCGCTGGGCGCCACGCGTTGGGAGGCAACGTGGCAAGTTGTTGTGCCGTTCGCCCGGCTCGGTATCGCGGGGTCGGTGTTTCTCGCGCTCGCTCGGGCGCTTGGCGAGACGATGGCGGTCACCATGGTCATCGGTAACGACCCCAAAATCGGCGCCTCGTTGTTTGATGCCGGGTATTCGATTGCGGCTGTTATCGCGAACGAATTCACCGAGGCCACGGACGATCTGCACCTGAGCGCGCTGATCGAACTTGGACTAGTGCTGTTTCTGCTCACCATCGTGATTAATGGACTGGCACGGGTCCTGATGCTCACCACCACCCGGCGGGGCGCTTCACAGCCATGAGCTACCGTTTCGCAAGGCGCAAGGCCGTGAATGTTGTGATGTTCAGCATCACCGGCATTTCCGCGGCGATTACCGTGTCCGTGCTGTTTTTCATCCTGGGCTACCTTCTTTGGCATGGGTCGATGGCGCTGAACTGGGACTTCTTTACACAGTTGCCGAAACCAGTCGGTGAGGCCGGCGGGGGCATGGCCAATGCGATCGTTGGCACGGGCAAGATTCTTCTGCTGGCAACGCTGATCGGCGTTCCCATCGGATTCATCGCGGGAGTGTACCTCTCCGAGTTTGGCGGCAAGACATTTCCATTCGTCATCCGCTACGTGACGGACCTGCTGAACGGTGTGCCGTCCATTGTGATCGGCATCTTTGCGTACGCCATGCTGGTCGTGCCGATGAAGCGGTTTTCCACGCTCGCTGGAGCGCTGGCGTTGAGCGTGATGGTGATTCCGATTACCGTGAGGAGTACGGAGCAGTTCCTTAGAGCGGTCCCCCACAGCCTGAGAGAAGGCGCACTCGCTCTCGGCGCGACGAAATGGTGGACGATTGCGACGGTCGTCATTCCGGCGGGAATCCGCGGGGTGTTGACCGGGACGATTCTCGGTATCGCGCGAGTCGCCGGAGAGACGGCCCCACTGCTTTTCACAAGCTTCAGCAACCGTTACTGGAGTACGTCGTGGGACCAGCCGGTCGCCTCGCTGCCGGTGATGATCTTCACGTACGCGATTTCGCCCTATGAAGACTGGCACCGCCAGGCATGGGCGGCGGGTCTGGTCCTGCTGGGATTGGTGCTCGTGGCCAACCTCGCCGCGCGGCTGATTCTTTCGCCCAAGTCGTTCCGGAGCGCCTGACGATGGTTACCCACGACGACTCCACCTTGATCGGTCCCCGAGACCCGAAATCTCAGCCCGAGTCCACACCGCAGCGGGCGGGGGATTTTGTGCCGAAGCTTCGGGTATCGGGACTCAGTTTCTACTACGGGCCGCAGAGAGCGCTCTGGGATATCCACCTGGAGATTCCGGAAAAGAAGATCACCGCCTTGATCGGCCCCTCCGGCTGCGGAAAATCGACATTTCTCCGCACGCTGAACCGCATGTACGAGACGGTTCGTCACGCGCGCGCGGAAGGCGACGTTTTGCTCGACGGCGAGAACATTTTGACGATGGACGTGGTCGAACTTCGGCGACGCGTCGGGATGCTTTTCCAGAAGTCGAACCCGTTTCCCAAGTCGATCTTCGATAACGTGGCTTACGGTTTGCGGATCAACTCGGGCATGAGCCGGGCTGCGCTCAAGGATGCAGTGGAACAGAGTCTTCGCCGGGCGGCGCTGTGGGAGGAAGTCAAGGACCAGCTTCACAAGTCCGCGTTGGCGCTCTCGGGTGGGCAGCAGCAGCGGCTGTGCATCGCTCGCGCGCTTGCCGTCGACCCCGAGGTGCTGCTGCTCGATGAGCCGTGCTCTGCCCTCGACCCCATCGCAACGGCGAAAATCGAGGAGCTTCTGTTCAGACTGAAGGAGAACTGCACCATTGTGATTGTGACCCACAACATGCAGCAGGCCGCCAGGGTCGCCGAATACACGGGATTCTTTTTGCTCGGCAAGCTGGTCGAGTTTGACCAGACGAAAACGATCTTCACCAAACCGTCCAGGAAAGAAACAGAGGACTATATTACGGGCCGTTTCGGATAGCGTATCCTTGGCCGTAACGAGGCACCATTGAGTCACTTTCTCGAAGAACTGGAAGAATTGATCAAACGATTGCTCGAGATGGCGGGTCTGGTGGAGTCCGCCGTTCACGAGAGTGTCCTGTCGCTGACCGAACGAAGCGAGTCGAGAGCCCAGCGGGTACTTCTCGACGAAGCGCGCATCAACCAGATGGAGATCGAGATCGACGATCAGGCCACCGGCCTGCTGGCCCGCTATCAGCCGATGGCTACCGACCTGCGCCTGCTCACCTCGATCATCAAAATCAACAACGATCTGGAGCGCATGGGCGACCTTGCGGTGAACATCGTGGAGCGCTCGCTGTCGCTCATCCGGCAGGAGCCTGTGAAGCCTCTGATCGACATTCCCCAAATGGCGCGGCTGGCGGAATCCATGGTGCGGCGCAGTCTGGACGCGTTCGTGAAGCGCGACGCGGACCTCGCCCGGGGCGTCCTGCTCTCCGACGACACCGTGGACGACCTCCGGGACAGTATCTACCAGGAGCTCATCGGTTTCATGCAACGCGATCCGTCCACGATCACCCGTGCACTCGACCTGATCCTCGTCGCGCGCAACCTCGAGCGGATCGCCGATCATGCGACGAACATCGCCGAAGACGTCGTGTTCTTCGTCAAGGGGATCGACGTGCGCCATCATGCGGAGACTCGCGGAGAATCTGCGATCGGGGGGCCCCACCGATGACACTGCGCAGCCCTATTTTCCGGAAGCTGCTGCTCGGCGCATTCCTCCTTATCCTCTTGACTGTCGTCGTCCTTGACTTGTACGTGACCCGATTCGTTTCTGCGCGGGAAGTCGACGCGGTGCAGCGGCAATTGGATTCGCAGGCGAGACTGCTTTCAGGGGAAGTTCAGGCGGTCCCGGTGCCCGAGCTCCAGTCCTGGTCCCGGAGGGCGCAACAACGGGCGCAGTCGCGGATCACGGTAATTGATCCGGCCGGCGTGGTGATCGCGGACTCGGAAAGAGATCCGACGAGGATGGAAAACCATGCAGGCCGCCCAGAGGTGCAACAGGCGATGGAAGGCCGGGTTGGTATGGCCATCCGCCACAGCGACACTCTCAGCGTCGACCTGGTGTATCTGGCGATGCCGCTTACGTACGGAGCGAAATCGGGTTACGTGTTTCGGGTGGCGGTGCCGCTCAAGAACCTGAACGCGGCGATTGCGGAAGTGCGGTGGGGGATTGTTCGGGTGTCGCTCGTCGTGACTCTGGCAGCGCTTGCCGTGGCCTACTTCATCACGCGTTACCTGACAGGCCGCATCCGCCGAGTTCAGCAGTTTGCCGAAGGCCTGGTGCAGGCGCGGTTCACGGACCGAATGGGACCGGAGCCGGCCGACGAACTCGGCTCTCTCTCACGTTCGCTGAACGGGATGGCGGAGCAGATGCAGGACCTGATCGAGCGGCTGAGCCTCGAATCAGCAAGGCGCGAGGCAATGCTTTCGAGCATGGTGGAAGGAGTTCTGGCCGTCGATCATGAGCTGTGTATCACCTTCTGCAACGAATCTCTCGCCCGTGCTGTCGGAGCTCGTACGCCGGTTCCCGATAGGCTGCCGCTTCTCGAGCTGATCCGGGATCCGGCGTTTCTCGACCTGCTCACCCGCGTGCTGGTGACAAGCGCCAGCCAGAAGGAGCGACTGCAACTGGCTGCCGCCGAGGGTCGGTCGTTCGAGATCCAGGTAGCCCCTCTCGAGATACGATCGCGTCGTGGCGCTATCGCCATTCTGCATGACATCACAGACCTGGAGAGGCTCGAACGGGTTCGAAAGGATTTTGTCGCCAACGTATCGCACGAGTTGCGGACCCCCCTCGCGGCGATTCAGGGATACGCCGAAACACTCCTGGAAGGTGCGCTGGAAGACAAGGAAAACAACCGCCGCTTCCTCGAAATCATCAAGTCCCACGCCGTGCGGCTGAACACCATCGCATCGGACCTTCTTGTGCTTTCGGGGCTGGAAACCGGCGAATCCGCGACCGCGCCGGAGCGCGTTTCCGTTCGCGACGCAATCGAATGCGCGCTTCGCAGCGTGGAGTCCGAAGCAAAGTTGCGGCAGGTTCGAATTCACTGCGGCGGGTTGGCCGAAGTAGCCGTGACGGGCAGCAAGCTCCGGCTGGAACAGGCGTTCGTGAATCTCCTCGACAACGCGGTGAAGTTTAACCGTCCGGACGGTGAAGTCTGGGTCGAGGCCGGATGCACCGCGGAGGGGAAGGTGCGAATTACGGTCGCCGACAATGGCATCGGCATCCCCTCGGATGACCTGCCCAGGATTTTCGAGAGGTTCTACCGCGTAGACAAGGCGCGCTCCAGGGATGTCGGCGGAACCGGCCTCGGCTTGTCGATCGTGAAACACATCGTCGAAAGGATGGGCGGAACTGTGAGTGTCGAAAGCCAGTTAGGCAAAGGCGCTAAGTTCACAATGCTTCTTCCGCCCGGCTAGTCTGCATATGCGAATCCCACTAACCTGGTTAATGTTGACCGCGGTTTTATGCGCATTCTCCGCATTTGGGGCGGAGGGTGCGGACGCCGATGACATCAAGTCCCTCCGCGAACAGCTTGCGCGGCAACAGGCGCAAATTGCGGAATTACAGAAGACGTTGGAGGCGCAGGGCAGGGCACTCGACCGGCTGGCTCAGCAGTCATCTTCTAACGTCGTGACTGCCGCCGTTCCTGCGGCGACCGCTCTCAAGGCGTCGTCCGTCAGCGTCGACGATCTCGCGAAAAAGACCGAGGCCGTGTCGAAGAATCTCGGCGGGTTCCAGTTCAGCGGCGACTTTCGATACCGGCTCGATGTCCAGGCGCGTTCGTCGAACGAAGTTGCGGCTCCTCTCCAAAACGTGCGTAGCCGGTACCGGCTCCGCTTGAACATCGACAAGGATTTGGATCCCCGATTCAGGTTCCACATGCAGTTGTCCACCGGCCCGTACAACAACGCGATCACGAACGACCAGGACATGGCCGGCACGGTGGCCAAGCACCCGATCTCGATCGCCGAGGCCTACGTGAACTTCCACCCCAACGCCAACGTTTCGCTGCGCGGCGGCCGCATGGAAGAAGTCTTCGCCGACAACATGCGGTTCCTCTGGGATGACGACGTTCGCTTCAACGGATTCCATCAGACTCTTAAGGGTTCGTTTGGATCGAACCCGCTCGGGTTTAAGACCGTCGAACTCAGAGTCGGCGAGTATATTCTGTCCAATCCAGCGGTGTACGTGCTCCCGGCCAACTCGCCGTTCGTCGCTGCGGGGTATCAGGTTGGACAGAAGGTCCGTGACGCAAACCTGTTTCACCCCGGCGTGATCCTTCGCGGCGACCTCGGCTCCGCCTGGAGCCACCAGATCCTCGGGACCTTCCAGATCTACCGCAACCCGAACCAGATTCAGCTTGCCTCAACAGCGGCCGGCTTTCCGGTGGTCGTGACGAAGGACCTCGGGTTTGTCCTGTCCGGTCCCATCGGCGGCACTGGAAATGGAACTACGCTACCTGGTGGCGCAACCTACTTTGCGCCTGACTTCCACATCGCTCACCTGGGCTACCGTCTGGAGCGCAAGGGTGTCAGTATCGGCGGGCGGGAAATGCCCCTTTGGTTCGACCTGCAGGCCGCGCGCAATACCGGGGCTTCCAGCTTGCGCGACGCCTTGATGGCATCGGTGAACCTCGGCGCGGTGCGCAAAGCGGGGGACCTGCGGACGCTCTATCAGTTCGCTATCAAGGACGCCAACTCGATGATCTCCCAGTTCACCGACGACGACCTCGGCACCGGCTCCGGCGTGAACATCGCGGTTCACGCGCTGCGATTCGATCTGGGACTGACGCGGTTCCTGCAATGGCAGAACCTGCTGTTCATCCAAAACCAGCGGCGCGCCAGCAACCCGTCGGAGCAGTTCTTCGTGCCGCTCCAGCGCGGCGCGAATTCGACCTTCCGCTACCTCGGACAACTGGCGTTCACGTTCTGAGACCGTGCCCGCCTGATAGAATCGGAAGTAACTTCCGATTCTTCATGACAGAGCGTGCTGACAGGCGGGGGGCGCTTCTGGACGCCCTCGAGAGGCGGATTCTCGTCCTCGACGGGGCGATGGGGACGATGCTGCAACAGGCGCACCTCACCGCCGCCGACTTTGGCGGAGCGTCGCTTGAGGGCTGCAACGAGATTCTCGTGCAGACTCGGCCGGATGTTGTACTCGGTGTCCACCGCGCCTATTTCGAGGCCGGCGCCGACATCGTCGAAACCGACACGTTCGGCGGAACGAAGCTCGTGCTTGCCGAGTACGGCCTGGGCGATCGGGCATACGAACTGAACCGGACGGCCGCCATGCTCGCGCGCCAGGCGGCGGCTGAGTTCTCCACCTCCGGAAAGCCTCGATTCGTAGCCGGGTCCCTTGGCCCGACGACGAAAGCGATCACCGTGACGGGCGGTGTGACCTTCCTCGAGCTTCGCGATGTGTACCACGAGCAGGCGAAAGGGCTGATTGACGGCGGCGCCGACCTTCTGCTTCTCGAGACCTGCCAGGACACGCGGAACGTGAAGGCGGCGTTGCTGGCCTTCCGGCAGCTCGATTGCGAGTCCGGATTTTCGACGCCCGTTATGGTCTCCGGAACAATCGAGCCCATGGGAACAATGCTTGCCGGTCAGACGGCCGACGCGCTCTGGGCCTCCGTATCCCACATGGATCTGCTGTCGATCGGCCTGAATTGTGCCACCGGCCCGGAGTTCATGACGGACCATATCCGCACACTCCACGAGATGGCGTGGACGCGCATCTCTTGTTACCCGAACGCCGGGCTTCCGAACGAGGAGGGGAAATACGGCGAGACTCCTGAGTCGCTGACGTCGCAACTGGAGCGGTTCGCCGATCACGGCTGGCTGAACCTCGTCGGAGGCTGCTGCGGAACCACGCCGGCGCACATCCGGATGCTGGCGCAGATGGCGGAAGTCAAGCGGCCGCGCGCCATGCCCGGCCGGCCGGGACGCGCCTTTTACTCGGGAATAGAGCTTGTCGAGGCCGACGACAGCAACCGGCCGCTTATCGTCGGCGAGCGGACCAACGTCATCGGCTCCAGGGCGTTTAAAGAGATGATCGCCGGCGAGAAGTGGGAGGAGGCGAGCGAGATCGCGCGCCGGCAGGTGCGCAACGGAGCTCACATTGTCGACGTCTGCCTGCAATCGAGCGAGCGCGAGGAAATTTGCGATATCCCGCTGTTTTACGATCACCTCATCCGCAAGATCAAAGCGCCGGTGATGATCGACACTACGGACCCTGCGGCGGTCGAACTGGCCCTGACGTTTTGCCAAGGCAAGAGCATTATCAACTCGGTAAACCTCGAGGACGGCGAAGAAAAGTTCGAGCGGGTCTGCCCGATCACCCGCGCATACGGGGCGGCCCTGATCGTCGGCACGATTGACGAGGACCCGGTTCAGGCACAGGCATTCACCCGCGAGCGGAAGTTGGCGGTGGCCGAGCGTTCCGTGCGGTTGCTGACGGAAAAATACGGCATCCCGCCCGAGGACCTGATCCTCGATCCTCTCGTCTTTCCGTGCGCCACCGGCGACGAGAACTACATCGGCGGCGCCGTGGAGACGATCGAAGCGGTTCGGCTGATCAAGGAGAAGATCCCGTACGTCAAGACAATCCTCGGCGTGTCGAACGTGTCGTTCGGCCTGCCCGCCGCGGCGCGAGAAGTAGTCAACTCCGTCTTTCTCTACTACGCCACCAAGGCGGGGCTCGACCTTGCGATCGTCAACTCCGAGAAACTGGAACGCTTTGCCTCGATTCCGGAGCAGGAGCGCAGGCTGGCCGAGCACCTGCTGTTCAACACGCCTCCTGCCGATGCCGCTACCGAGGACCTCAGGTTGGCGCCCGAGGACTGGCGGGAGCAGACTCGCGAACAGAAGATTGCCATCAACCAGCACCACATCGCGGCGATCTCCGAGCGCTTCCGGGGGCGGGCGGCGAGCAAGAAAAAGGAGCTGAGCCTTCTCCCGCTGGATCAGCGCCTGGCGAACTACATCATCGAAGGCTCGAAGGATGGGCTGATAGCAGACCTCGAGCTCAAGCGCGCGGAAGGAGTGGCGCCGCTCGACATCATCAACGGCCCGCTGATGGCGGGGATGACTGAGGTCGGCCGGCTGTTCAACAACAATGAGCTGATCGTAGCCGAAGTGCTCCAGTCGGCGGAAGCCATGAAGGCGGCGGTCACCCACCTGGAGCAGTTCATGGAACGGGCCGATTCGGCGACCCGCGGCAAGGTGCTCTTGGCGACCGTGAAGGGTGACGTTCACGACATCGGCAAGAACCTCGTGGACATCATCCTGAGCAACAACGGCTACAAAGTGATCAACCTCGGAATCAAGGTGCCGCCGGAAGAGCTGATCCGGGCGTACCACGAGCACCACCCGGACGCGATCGGCCTGTCCGGGCTGCTCGTGAAGAGCGCGCAGCAGATGGTGGTGACGGCGGAGGACCTCCGGGATGCCGGCATCCGCGTGCCGGTGTTGGTGGGCGGCGCGGCGCTCTCGGAGAAGTTCACCCGGCTGAAGATCGCTCCGGCGTTTGGCGAGGCAGTCTGCTACGCGAAGGACGCCATGTCCGGGCTGGCGCTGATGAATCAGATCGTGGACCCGGCAGCACGGGACGAGGTCCTACGGGCCCACACACATCAGGAGGAGTCGGCCGAGGAGCAGGCAGGCGCCAAGGCCGCTCCGGCCGGGGAGCAACGCAGCAGCAAGGTCCGAACCAGCGTGCCCCTTCCCGACGCGCCGTATCTCGACCGGAAAGTGCGCGACGTGCCGCAACTGGCCGAGGTCTGGAGCTACGTGAATCCCTATATGCTCTTCGGGAAGCATCTCGGCTTCAAGGGCAACTTCGAGAAGCGGTTGTCTGAGCGCGATGAGAAGGCGCTGGAACTCTACCACCAGATGGAAGAGGTCAAGCGGTGGGCGGCGGGCTTCATGAAGGTTCGGGCGGTGTGGCAATTCTTCGAGGCAGAGAGGGACGGAAACGCCATTCAACTCTTTCGCCCTGGCGCTCGAAACCCGCTCCACACGTTCCGATTCGGACGGCAGCCGAGGGCGGACGGCCTGTGCCTGAGCGACTATGTGCTCGACCCGGAGGAGGGGCGGAGAGACCACATCGCGATCTTCGTCGCGACAGCGGGGGCCGGGATCCGTGAACGAGCCGAAGAGGCGAAGGCGGCGGGCGAGTATTTCCGGACCCACGCTCTGCAGGCGCTCGCACTCGAAACGGCGGAGGGCTGCGCCGAATGGCTGCACCGCCGGATTCGCGAGGATTGGGGATTCCCGGACCCACCGGCCATGACGATGCAGGGGCGGTTCACGTCTCGCTATCGTGGCAAACGGTACAGCTTTGGGTACGGCGCCTGCCCTAACCTGGAAGATCAACTTGGAATCTGGAAGCTATTGAATCCGAATGAGATCGGAGTTCACTTGACCGACGGCTTCATGATGGAACCAGAGGCGAGTGTCAGCGCCCTGGTTTTCCACCACCCTGACTGCGCATACTTCACCGCGGCAGAGGAGTAACCGCGCTCCCGGTCAGCTCAGTTGGATCTTCGGCCCGGCGGGGACAGGCGCTTCGCCGCATCGTCCAACACGAGCACCCAGTCACCTTCCGCGGGCGGCAGGAACGTCCGTGTTCCTTGCGCCGGGTGTTCTCCGGCGGCAGTCGCCTCGCCGTTCCACGGGTTGAACCACCAAGCCATGACCCGCTCCGCGGACATCTGCGATAGATCGACGGTGACTGGGTGCGAAGCGGGCATGTAAGCAATCACCGTGCTTCTCTCAGCCGTGCGCGCGGCCGCGACGTAATCAAGCCCGTTGAACTCGCCGAGTCCCGCCGTTACCACCTCGTGCCGGACATCGGGAATCAGTGCGTGCCAATCGCGCGAGGTGAACAGAGCCTGCAGGTGCACCATGTCTCTGGAGCCGGTGCTTTCCATCGCTTCACGCCAGCCCTTGTCGAACAGCCAAATCGGTCGGTTGCCGAGGAACTGCCCGGCCGCCCCACACAGGATTGCCCACCACACCTGCCGCCGAATCTGCAACGCGCTTGCGTTGTGCTCGCCCTCGTAGGAGGACTCGAAGAGCACGAATGGCATCACCGGTACGCGGCGCCAGTCCCGCAGCAGCTTCTTGTGGACGATTTCATAGGTATAGGTGGCGTTAAGATCCAGCCACCCACCGCGCGCATACTCATCCACCGCCGAGCGCTCCGGAGCTGCGTGCGCGGTGATCAGCGTTCGTGCGTCCTGCGAGCGAATACCTTGTGCCAGCGCGTTTACGTGGTCCCAAGCAGGACCCGGATTGCGATCTCCACCCATCACCCAGACAAGATTCTCGAAATCCTTGTACCGCCGACCCACATAGGCGCCGAATTCCCTGCATCGGGCGGGGCCGTTCGCCAGCACCTCTTCCCACCAACCTTCATCCGAACCCTCGTACCCCAGGTAGACAGGTACCAGGAGAACCACGATCTCCTTCTGACGCGCCTCACGCAGCACCCAATCGGCGTGAGCGAAATATTTCTCATTCGGCGCGGAGAAGTCGCCAGGAGTGGTGAACGGTCCTTCGCCCTCCCGGGTTCGAGGACCGTTGAACTTGTGCTCGATCAGGTTCACGATAATCGCGTTGAAGCCCTTGCCCCTTCGGTTCTCCAGATA
>JAEHDI010000393.1 GCA_016880505.1 Bryobacterales bacterium
CCGGTAGTCGCGCGCTTCCAGCATGTACCGGACGGCCTCGTACTCGCTCCAGTCCTTCCACCAGTACTCGCACAGGAAATCCGCGCCCGCCTCTTCGGTGTACACCCAGGTCTGGCTGAGGACTCCGCGCGGAGTGGCGAACCGCTGCCGGCGGATGGACCGGCCCGGCGGGTACACGTTGAACGCCGTCACCGCGGGCCGGTCCTGGCCGCGGGACCCGCCGAAATCCTCCGAGTACTCGCCGGCGGACCAAACCTCGCGCGTCGCCCCTTGCGTGTCCCATCGCGCCAGGATGTCGGCTCCCAGAACGCGCAGCGCGTCGAACGGATGCCGGGCGGAGGCGATCTCATCGGGCAGCGTGCCGGTCACCAGGCGGTTGTAGAACCAGTAGTAAATGTTGGGGCAAAACGGTACAATGTCGGCCTTCCCCCCGTGGAAGGCGGCCAGAATGCGCTCTCTCCCGGTCATCCACTCTACTGTACACGCGGCGGTCCGGCCGCCGGATCCACTCGTGGGGCGGGCCACCTGAATGCCGCGCCTCCGCTGGTGGATCGCCACTCTTCTGTTTCTCGCCACGGTCATCAATTACGTGGACCGCCAGACGCTTTCCGTGCTCGCCCCGGTTCTGCGCGACGAGTTCCGGATGAGCAACACGGACTACTCCCGCATCCTGTTCGCCTTCCTGCTTGCCTACATGATCATGCAGGCCGGGTCCGGACGGATCATGGACAGGCTGGGCACGCGCGTCGGATTCGCGCTGACGATCTCGTGGTGGTCGGTTGCAGCCATGCTGCACGCCGCGGCGAGCTCGGCCTTCGCTCTCGGCGCCTGCCGGCTACTGTTGGGACTCGGCGAAGCCGGCAACTGGCCCGGAGCGGTGAAGGCCATCTCGGAATGGTTCCCGCCGAAGGAGCGCGCCTTCGCGATCGGCTTCTTCAACAGCGGCTCCACCATCGGCGCGGTGATCGCCCCGCCGCTGGTTACCTGGATCGCGCTCACGTGGGGATGGCGCCGGGCGTTTCTGCTCACCGGAGCGCTCGGCTTCTTCTGGCTGATCGTGTGGGTCCTTCTCTACCGAAAGCCGTCCGAGCACCCCGGAGTCAGCCGCGCGGAACTCGACGCGCTCCAGGCGGCGCAAGCCCAGGGAGCCAAGACCGCCGGCGCGCCCGTGCGATGGCGCGATCGGTTGCGAGTCAGGCAGGTCTGGGGACTGGTGCTGGGGAGGATGCTCGCCGATCCGGTGTGGTGGTTCTACGTGTTCTGGCTGCCCGAATACCTGCGGCGCGAGCGCGAGTTCAGCCTGGCGATGATCGGATACTTCGCGTGGATCCCGTTCCTGACCGCGGACCTCGGGTGCCTCGCGGGCGGCTGGGCCTCGGGATTCCTCGTCCGGAGGAACTGGGTGGTACTGCGGGCGCGCAAGGCGGTCATGCTGGTCTGCGCGGCACTGCTGGTTTCGGGAATTCCGGCTGTGTTGGCGAAAGACGCGATGGTCAGCCTGGCGCTGATCAGCCTGGCCACGTTTGCCTACTCCGCATGGGCCTCGAACATCCTGACGCTGCCGGCGGACCTGTTTCCGCCGAGCATCGTCGCGTCGGTGTCCGGGCTCAGCGGCACCGGGGCCGCGTTGGGCGGCATGATCTTCACGCTGATCGTGGGAGCGGTGGTCGACCGCTTCTCGTACGTTCCCGTGTTCGTGGCCGCCGGGCTGATGCCGCTCGTGTCGGTTTCCATTATCCTGTGGTGGGTCCGCCCGGTAGCTTCGGGCGAGTGAAGGAGGCGATTGATGATCCGACGTCAATTTCTGCAGGGATCGATGGGTCTCGGGGCGATGGCACAGGCGCCCGGTTCCGCGCCACATTCTCCGGCGGCGTACAACGTACGCTCGTTCGGAGCGGCGGGAGACGGAGAGCACCTGGACACGGCCGGCATCCAGGCGGCGATCGACGCCTGCGCGAAAGGTGGAGGAGGCGCGGCGCTGTTCCCGGCGGGCCGGTATCTCAGCGGAACGATTTTCCTCAAGAGCCGCGTGACCTTGTACCTCGACGCCGGCGCCGTGCTGCTCGGCAGCCGCAAGCTGGAGCACTATCCGGTAACCGTGCCCGCGTTCCGTTCCTACACCGACAATTACACCGACAAGAGCCTCATTTACGCGGAGAACGTCGAAGACGTTGCCATCGAGGGCCGCGGCGTCATCGACGGGCAGGGCGCCGCATTCCAGGGTCCATACAAGGTGCGGCCGTACATGATCCGGATGATCCAGTGCCGGAACGTGTCGGTCACCGGCGTCACGATGAAGGACTCGCCGATGTGGGTGCAGCACTACCTCGCCTGCGACGGCGTGGCCATCCGGGGCATCACCGTCCACAGCC
>JAEHDI010000394.1 GCA_016880505.1 Bryobacterales bacterium
GAGAAGCAGTGGTACACCACCGAGGACGGCCGCCGGAAGAATCCGGCCAAGGAGGTTTCCGGCTTCTGGACGTCGGCGCTCTGCATCGACTCCGCGGCGCGATGGACCGCCGGGATGGAGGAAAAGACCGGCAAGCCATACGAGCCCGGAAGAGAGTACGTCACCGCGTATGCCGACTTCATGAGCCGCTTCCTCGCGGGTGGTCCCCGCGTCGGCTTTTACATGACGTGGAGTCCGGCGAAGGGCGGTCGCGGCAATCACGGCCCGTGGACCTACCGCATGGCGGATGTCGTCATGTTCGGCCACAAGTACACCAGTGACCCACAGTTGAAAGAGCGATGCCTCAAGACGGCGGCGGACGCCTTCGCATTCGTCGAGCGCGAGGGCCCCGCCGCGTCGCCCGCCTACGTCAACGAGAAATCAACGACGATGATCATCTCCGGAGGCCACCAGTACACCCACTACCTCAAGCACGGTCGCTGGCCGGAATAAAGGGCGGTGGAGCAGGCCATCGCTCTCTGTGGCCTGCTCTCCGCCGCGCCCGGGTCTGTAAGACAAAATCAGTCGACAATGATAATGATCGGCGGCATTTCAGCGGCCCTCCTTTCGCCTCCGTAACTCATGCACTTTCGAGCGACCTGACTCCATGCGCATAACTTCTATCGGCAAGATAGGGGGACGCGCTTTAGCGCAGTGCTGAAGTTATGTAGGAGTAGTGAACTGAGGGTTATTGGAGGGTGTTACTCTTGATCGGCGAGACGCTGCGGGGGTACGGAACCGGAAATTGGCAGAGTCGGGGTCAGGATGACCGGCGCCGAATCCTCGGCCCAAACCACAGCGCCGAGGCGCCCAGGAAACCGGCGAATGTCATCAGCGCGCCGAGGTAGACTGACCGGGGCCGGTACTTCATCTCAATCGTGTGCCGGCCCGCTTCGACCACCACGCCGCGAATCATCCCGTTCGCCTCGAAAATCTTCGCCGGCTTGCCGTCCACCGTCGCCCGCCAGCCCGGGAAATAACTGTCTCCGACGAGTACCATGCCCCGGCATTTCAGGTCCGCTTCGACCGAAAGGCTCCCGCTCGTGCGCTTCTGCATCCGGACGGATTCGTCCCCATTACAGGTCTCAAGTTGGGGCGGGGAACTGAACAGGAAGACCTTCTTCCTGAGGTCGATGTTCGCGTCGTTGATGAAGCCGATCGCCTCGATGTCGTTGTGGGCCTGGACGGCTTCGTGAACCGCCCACGCCCGCGGAAACGCATCGGTGTTCCAGTACAGTTTCAAACCGCTTTTGGCCGTGAACACCTCTTGCTGATTCGGCTCGGGTGGTTTCCGCGTGACCGAGTAGTTCACCCCGAACATCTTCACAATACGGGCGTTGAATTGATCGAAGCGGACGAAGTTGACCGGCAGGCTGGCCAGGTAGCCGCCGTATTGATCGATGCCATACCAGTCCCCGAAATTGAACGGGATCTCCTCGGTCGGCACTTCAAACCTGACGGGCCACGGCTGCGATCGCAAAAGTTGAGCGAGATCTGCGTTTTCCGTCAGTTCTTCCAAGTATCTCAAGTTCTTTGGGCGGCTCTTGTCGTCCCGGTTCGGCCAGTAGTAGCCGCAGAAGTTATTGAGTTCGATCAGCATCAGCCCGGCGGTCAGAACGCACGCCGCCGTCTGCGAAAGCGCGCCGCGCCGCCATCCGTACAGGAGCATCGCGAAGAGCAAGGCGACAAAGGCGTTGACCACGAAGCGGTCGTCCCCCGGCGGTTTCTGCGCCAGGACCAACACGGCAAGGATCGTGAAAACGACGGCGCCGAAGACCGACAGGGCAATCCACATCCGGCGCTGCCACGGAGCGTGTTCCGAGCTCAGATAACTATCGATTCCATAAGCAACTAGGACAGCAATTCCAAAGTGAAAGATGAACACTGCCGTGGACACATTCCGGGCCTTCTCCGCGGCCGGAATGATGGAATAGAGGATACCGTGAAACACGTTGTTCCGGCCGAGCGAGAACAGCAACCCGCCCGCCGCGATGGCTCCGAAGATCCTCACCGGCAGGGACTTCCAGGAGAGGGCCACCCCCAGTAGCGCCAGGGACAGGGCCACCAGCCCGATCGACGGGTCGGTGTGCCGGTGGTGGCCCGGGATCACGATGCCGAGCAGGGAAGTCGCGCGGAGCGAAAAAAAGTCGTGGACGTTGTACGGTATCGGGTCCTTCCAGCCGACCGCTTCGGATGACCCGACCCAGCGTTTGGCGAGCTTGCCGTACTCGTAAGCCGGGACGGTCTGCAATCCGCTCGTGAGGAGAAAAAAGAGGACAAAAATGGCGCCAAAACGTACCATTTTGAGCTCAAAACGACCGCTTTTGAGCACGAAAAACAGCCACACCGCACCCGCCGCGAGGGTGATGAAGATCGGAATCTGGTGGTGCCCGCTGAGCCATGCCATTCCGAGGAACATCCCCGAGAGGGCCGAGTTCGCCAGCGGCCGTTCGCCGCGGGTCGCCCGCAAGAGGAACAGAAACACGAGCGGCGCCCAGACGGCGCCGTTGAGCATCTGCGGCCAGTCCGTGGTTCCGATGTAACCGCCAAGGCCGAACGCCAGTCCCGCGATGATCGAGGCCGCCCTTGAGCGTTTCAGGTCGCGGCAGAGCCAGTAGCAGAACAGCGCGGCCATGAAGTGGATCAGCACGAAATACCAGTGCAGGTAAACCATCCGGATCCAGCCGTTCCGCAGGGGCAGCAGGAACAGGATCCAGTTCAGGGGATAAGCGAGGCCGGGCTGTGCCTGTCCGATGAGCGACTGACCGCCCCACAAATAAGGATCCCATAGCGGAATGCGGCCGGCGTGAATCTCGCCGGCTTGAAACTGGAACCACGGGAGCACCTGATGGGCGAGGTCGGGGCTGCCTTCAAGCCACGTGTACTGGTTGGTAAGAACGATCTTCCAGAAGAATCCGGTACAAAGAAGGAATAAGATAGCGGGGCCGGCGAGATGCACCAGCCACCGTGGTCGATCCCGATCGGTGTGGTGCTTTTCGGCCACCTGCATAGGTAGCCATCATATCGGGAATCCTCACAAAATCAAAGACTTCCGGTTTGGTTCACAAGTTGCACTAATGAGGTCGGAGTTTTAGGAGGCGCGTCATGAAACGGACAGCGTTGCGGTTAGCGGTTCTGGCACTTGCGGTGACCGGCTGCACGTGGGCCGCTGATGACGACGAAACGGGTCGTGGTGTGGCCCGCGTGAGTCTGATCAACGGCGATGTCTCGGTGCGCCGCGGAGATTCCGGCGACTGGGTGGCGGCGGCGGTTAACGCGCCGCTGGTTGTGGAAGACACCGTCTCGACGGGGCCCTCCTCCAGGGCGGAAGTTCAATTTGACTGGGCGAACATGCTTCGCCTTGCCTCCAATGCGGAAGTCCGGCTGGCCCAGCTTGACTACCGGCGTTACCTCATTCAGATCGCGCGGGGAACGGTGACGTTCCGCGTTCTGCGCGACTCCGAAGCGGATGTTGAGTTGAGCACCCCAAGC
>JAEHDI010000395.1 GCA_016880505.1 Bryobacterales bacterium
CTACGCCCGCGCCGGCCGCCTCACCGCTCCCTCCGACGCCCCCCGCCTCTTCTACACCGCGAGCAGTTAACAAAAACCCGTCAGCCTCTACTTCACCACCGCGCCGAGTTCTCTCGCCAGGTCTCCTCGCCGCCCCACCGTCACCGACTCCAGCCCCAGCCACTCCGCCATCGTCCTGAGTTCCGACGCCAGCGCCTGCGCGACCTCGCCCCTATTCACGCCCCGCTCCGCATAGGCAGCCGACACGACCAGCCTGCGACGCAAACGGTCCGCCTTCACATCCACCCGCGCCACCAACCGGTCGCCCAGCAGGAACGGCAGCACGTAATACCCCCACCGGCGCTTCTCTTCCGGCACAAAGATCTCGACCCGATACTCAAACCCGAACAGGCGCTTCACGCGCGGGCGATGCCACACCACCGGATCGAACGGCGCAACCAGCGCCGCCGCGTCAACCCGCCCCGGCGCTCGCGCACCCGCATCCAGATACGCCGTCTCCCGCCATCCCTCCACTCGCACTTCGCGCAATTCACCGCTCTCCGCCAGTTCCTCGATCCGCGGCCGCGCCTCCCGTATCGGCATGCGATAGTAGTCCGCCAGGTCCGCCGCCGTCCCGACCCCGCACGATCCCGCCGCCATCCGCAACAGCTCCCGCTGCGCCTCCTCGCGCGACACACGCCGGTCAAGATGCGCCGCCGGCACAACGCGCTCTGCCAAGTCGAAGACCCGCGCGAAGTTCGGTCGTCTTCCCGCCACCGCCAGCACACCGCGCCCGAACAGCGCTTCGAGCACCGCCCGCGGAACTGTCCCAATCCACGTGCCCTTCAGACGCCGGGAAACGCCCTCGCGCTCCGGCAAATCATCCGCACTCAGCGGCCCGCGGTCTCGCACCTCCCCCAGCACCCACTCCACGTAATCAGGATTCCGCTCCAGGAACGTTTCGAAGCCCCACGGCCGCACCCGATGGTTCTCCATCCGGTGGCGCAGCAGCGGCCAGCTTTCCACCGGCACGATCGACGCTTCGTGAGCCCACTGCTCCGTGAACCCGTGGCGTCCGTATACCACTCCATCCAGAAGTTTCCGGTCATACGGTCCCAGGCGCGAAAACGGCGCCAGATAGTGCGCCGGCGCGAGTACGTTGACGAAATCGATCTGCACCAGCTTGAGTTGCCGGATCGTTCGCGCAATATCGCGCGCCCCTACCCGCCCGTGCGGCCGCGGACGGTCGAATCCCTGCGCGGCTAACGCGATCCGCCGCGCCTCGCTCAAGGAAAGTTCTTCCCCAGCCATCAGCCCCTCATACTAGCCCATTGACCCCGCAGCCCTCCCGGCGCACAATTTTAATAAGACGGAACATCAAGCGCGAAGGGGGGACCTACTCCTTGTTCACGGTGACGTTCTCCGACCCGAAACTCCGGCAGCAGGCTTTCAGCGGGGACCTGTACGGCACGGCGCTTGCCTACGTTCGTGGTGACGTCGACGTAGCCGGCGATGTCGTCGCGGCCGTTCGCTTCTTCGAAAACCAGGCTCGTCGCAGCTGGCGGCAGGCCTCCAACCATCTGCTCGGCCGAATGGCCCGCTGGCGCCTCGAATCGTGGTGGCAGAGCCGCCGCCGCGCGGCCGAGAATATCCGCCGACACTACGACCGCTCTAACAACTTCTACCTCCAGTTTCTCGATCGCGGTATGACGTACTCGTGCGCCTATTTCAAGAACCCGGGGTGGGACATCAACCGCGCTCAAGAGGCGAAACTCGACCTCATCCTTCGAAAGCTGGACCTCCAGCCGGGTGAACGGTTCCTCGACATAGGCTGCGGCTGGGGGTCTCTGGTGGAGGAAGCAGCGCACCGAGGCGCCGCGGCGACTGGCTGCACCCTCAGCCCCGCCCAGCACGAATTCGCCGTCGACAGGCTCCGGACGGGTTCCGCCGACTCCACCGTCCTCCGCGCCGACTACCGCGACCTCTCCGG
Organism: Bryobacterales bacterium; assembly: GCA_016880505.1. GTDB lineage: Bacteria > Acidobacteriota > Terriglobia > Bryobacterales > Bryobacteraceae > JAEHDI01. Next base: position 1,970 of record JAEHDI010000395.1, read on the forward strand.
CCAGTGGGACAAGATTGCGTCCATCGGCATGTTCGAGCACGTCGGCCGTCGGCGTCTCCCCGCATATTTCCGCAAAGTGTACGATCTGCTCTCCCCCACCGGCCTTTTCCTGAACCACGGCATCGTTCGCCCGCAAACCGTCCAAGAGGGCGTCGGGTGCCTCTTCCTCCGCCGAAAAGTCTTCCCCGGAACGGAGCTCCCCCACCTCGGAGAACTCATCCGCTCCTCCGAGGAAGCCGGCTTCGAAGTCCTCGACGTCGAAAACCTGCGTCCCCATTACGCCCTCACCTGCCGTGCGTGGGTCGAACGGCTCTTGCAGAACGAGGGGGCGTGCGTGCGCCTCGCGGGCCGCGAGACGCACCGCACCTGGGTGCTCTACCTCGCCGGCTGCGCGCACCAGTTCGAGACCGGCTGCCTGGACGTCTACCAGACCCTGCTCGCCCGCCGCTCAAGCCCCCACGCCCGACGCCTCACCCGCGAGTACATGTATAACGGAGCGAGCCGGTTTTGCCCTGACCACTCCCATGGATGACGCCACCCGTCGCCAGTTCCTCGAAGCCACGCTGCTCTCTGCGGCGGCCCTCGACTCATGTAGCTCCAGCGCATCCGTGAGCGCCCCTCGGACGATGCAACGCAAGGACTTTGAGCCCGCCTATCTCCGCCTCGAACGAACTGGCGAGCTCGCCAAGCGTGCCCAGGAGCTTTATTCCATCTATCGCGCTTGCCGCCTCTGTCCGCGCGCGTGCGGCGTCAACCGGCTGAAAGGCGAGAAGGGTGTCTGCTCCTCCACCTCCCGCGCCAAGGTTTACTCCAGCCACCCCCACTTCGGTGAAGAACGCCCGTTGGTCGGGCGCGGCGGCTCCGGCACAATCTTCTTCAGCAACTGCAATCTCCTTTGCGTTTTTTGCCAGAACTGGGAAATCAACCACCGCGGCGACGGCTCCTACGTGAGCGACGACCAGATCGGTCGCCTCATGATCGACCTCCAGGGAATCGGCTGCCGCAACATCAACCTCGTCACCCCCACCCACATCGTCCCGAACATCGTCCAAGGACTGCGCTCCGCCGTCGCCAGGGGTCTGCGCATCCCCATCGTCTACAACTGCGGTGGCTACGAGCCGGTCGAAATCCTCAAGTTGCTCGACGGCATTGTGGATATCTACCTGCCCGACTACAAATACACCGACGGCAGGATGTCGGAGAAGTATTCGTCGGGTGCGCGCGACTACCCCGAGGTCGCCGCCGTCGCTATCGAGGAGATGCACCGCCAGGTCGAAGAGCTCGTCGTGGATGAGAACGGTGTCGCCCTTCGCGGGCTGATCATCCGCCATCTCGTGCTGCCACAGAACATCGCGGGCACGGACAAGTTCGTTCGGTTCGTCGCGAACAAGTTGACGCCCTCAACATACGTGAACATCATGGCGCAGTACCGGCCCGAGCACCTGGCGCACAAGTATCCCGAGCTGTCGCGCCGCCTCACCCGCACTGAATACCAGCAGGCCCTCGGCTGGGCCCGCGCCGCCGGCCTCACCCGCATAACCGGGGACTGACTCCAATTTCACTGCCTTTGCGAAATTTGACAACGATTCCCGGTTACGCTATCGTATTTCGATATCGAAGTTCGATGACACAAACCCAAGTTAAAGTGACCCGCGATCTCTGCATGGGGCTGATCCGGCTTCATGTTCTCCACCATGCAGCCGAAGAGCCCATATTCGGTCTCGGC
>JAEHDI010000396.1 GCA_016880505.1 Bryobacterales bacterium
GCCGCCGGACGCATCACGGACGACGAACTGCTTGCCATCGAGAACGCCGCCTGTCCGGGGGCCGGAGCGTGCGGCGGTCAGTTCACGGCGAACACAAAGGCGACCGTGATGGAACTGATCGGCCTCTGCCCGATGGGGATGGCCTCGGTGCCGCAGGTGGACCCGAGGAAGTCCGACGTCGCGTTCCGGTGCGGCGAGATGATCCTCGAGGTGGTCCGCCGGGACCTCAAGCCACGCGACATCGTCACGCGCAAGGCGATTGAGAACGCCATCGCGGGGGTCGCCGCGAGCGGAGGCTCGACGAATGCCGTGCTGCATCTGCTGGCGATGGCGCGCGAGGCCGAGGTCCCGCTCGAGATCGACGATTTTCAGGCGATTAGCAACCGCACGCCGCTGCTGTGCGACCTGAAGCCCGCCGGGCGGTTCACCGCCGTCGATGTCAACAAGGCCGGCGGGATTCCGGTGATCGCGAAACGGCTTCTCGACGGCGGCTACGCCGACGGGGCGCAGTTGACGGTCACGGGGCGGACTTTCGCCGAGGAGGCCAAGCTGGCGAAGGAGACCCTGGGCCAGGAGGTGATCCGGCCGCTGTCGAATCCGATCAAATCCAGCGGCGGACTGGTGATCCTGAGGGGCAGCCTCTCACCGGAAGGGTGTGTCATCAAGGTGACCGGGATTGACAAGAAGTCGCACCGGGGCCCGGCGCGTGTTTTCGACCGCGAAGAGGACGCCATGACGGCGGTGACACGCGGCGAGATCAAGGCCGGCGACGTGCTGGTGATCCGCTACGAAGGCCCGCGCGGCGGGCCGGGAATGCGAGAAATGCTGGGAGTCACCAGCGCGATTGTCGGCGCGGGTCTCGGCGAGAGCGTGGCGTTGCTCACCGACGGACGTTTCAGCGGGGCGACACGCGGTCTCATGGCGGGACACGTCGCGCCGGAAGCGTTCAACGGGGGTCCGATCGCCGCCGTTGTCGAGGGAGATTCGATCCTGATCGACATTGAGCACCGGCGGATCGAACTCGAGGTGCCGGAGGCGACCGTCAAACAGCGGCTTGCGGCCTGGAAAGCGCCGAAGCCGCGCTACAAGACAGGGGTGTTCGCGAAATACGCGGCGCTGGTCCAGTCCGCTTCTGAGGGGGCGATTACTTCGAAATTGTGAAGGGTGATCGGGCCATTCACCCGATCACCGCATCACGGAAAGATCAGACGTGCGCGTCGAGCATTTTCTGGACTTCAGATTTGCCGACGGCGCCGACGCGCTGCTCGACGACCTTGCCGCCCTTGAAGAGTAACAGGGTGGGGATACCGCGAATGCCGTAACGCATAGCGGTGCCGCCGTTCTCGTCGACGTTGACTTTGCCGACTTTCGCCTTGCCCGAGTAGTCCGCGGCGATCCCCTCGATGGTTGGCTCCATCATGCGGCACGGGCCGCACCATTCCGCCCAAAAGTCCACCAGGACAGGGACGTCGGACGTAAGTACATCCTTGTCAAAACTTGAATCTGTAAAGGTTAGAGTATTCGGACCTGCCATTCCATCTCTCCAATTCGATCAGATGCATTCTTGGCGAAAAAGATTCAGGCCAGCAGCCGGCGGTAGAGCGCCGAGTACTCCGCAGCCGAGGCATTCCAGGAGAAATCTTTCCGCATGCCGTTTCGCATCAACGTCTCCCAGCGCCGCCGGTCACGCCAGGCGGCCAGCGCATCGCGAAGCGCGGCCAATAGAGCCTGGCTGCTGTATTCGCTGAACTTGAATCCGGTATCCTCATCGATCGTATCATCCAGCCCGCCGGTGGCGCGGACTACCGGCACCGTGCCGTAGCGCAGGCTGTAGATCTGATTCAGCCCGCAGGGTTCATAGTGGCTGGGCATGACAAAGATATCCGCGCCGGCCTCGATCTTGTGGGCCAGGGGGTTGTCGTAGGCGATGCGCACGGCGACCTTGCCGGGGTAAGCGGCGGCGAGGTTCAGGAACATCTCCTCGTAGCGCGGCTCGCCGGTTCCGAGGGCCACCAGGGTCGCGTCCTCGTCCAACAACCCGGGAGCAGCCTGCTCGATGAGGTCGAAACCTTTCTGCCTGGCGAACCGCGACACAATGCCGATGAGCGGCCGGTCCGCGGCCACGTCCGGCAGGCCGAACTGGCGCAGAAGGTCGAGTTTGCAGGCCTTCTTGCCGCGAAGGTCGTCCACCGAGTAGTGCGCGGCGAGATGCACGTCGGTTTCGGGGTTCCAGGCGGAGTAGTCGACCCCGTTCAGAATGCCGGTGAGCGCGTTGCTTCTGGCCCGCAGGAGACCGTCCATGCGGAAGCCGTATTCCGGGGTCTGGATTTCGCGGGCATAGCCTTTGCTGACGGTGCTGATGGCATCGCTGTAGACGATCCCGCCCTTGAGGACGCTGAGGTCTCCAAGAAACTCGAGCCGGTCGCTGGTGAGCAGGGCGGGGTCCAGCCCGATCTCGGGAAGGGCCGAGGGCGCGAAGATCCCCTGGTAGCCGAGATTATGGATGGTGAGGAGGGTTTTGAC
>JAEHDI010000397.1 GCA_016880505.1 Bryobacterales bacterium
AGGAAGGCGAGGCCGGGGGCGAGGCGGATTTCGTGGCCGCCGTCGTGGAGGTCCATTTCGATGCGGTCCTGGATGCCGAGTTTCCGGTAGTGGTCCTTGGCGGCTTCGAACTCCTCGATAACCTGCGGCCACCAGGCGATGCCATCCTTCTTGCCGTGCTGGATCTGGAGCGGCCGGGGGCAGATGAGGCAAGTGGCGTCGCTGTCAGTGAATTCCGTGAGCCAGCCATGAAAGAAGGCATGCTCCTCGTCCGTTTCGAGAAAGCAGCTATAGCGCTTGTCCGGGATAACCATCTTGTTACGGCGGTGGTTGTACCAGGCGGTGACGATGCCGCACTTGATGCGCCGTTCGAGCGGCATCCAGAACATCGTGGCCATGCCGCCGAGGCTGATGCCCCACAGGCCGACGCGGCGCGGGTCGATGCGCTCGTCCTTGAGGACTTCGTCGAGCAGCGCCTGCATGCGCACGAGCTCGATGCCGGGCATCGAGGTACCGCCGAGACGCGCAAGGCGCTCGATGCGATTGCGCCGTTCGATGGTGCGGAGGTTGATGGGGGCGAGCACCGCGTAACCCTCGCGCAGTAGGGCGTGGCCGTAGTCGTGGTAGAGATTGCGGTCGTCCCCGACGCCGAACACTCTCTCCGGAAAGCTGTCGATGCCGTGCTGGGCGATGACGAGAGGAACGCGGCCTGATGCCCCGGCGGGGACGGCGAAGAGGCCTTCGGCCTTGAGAGGCCCGAGGGGAATGGAGAGCCACTCGGCTTTGACGTCACGAACCATTTTGCTCGGCTTACGGACGGCGGCGCCCGACGGCTTGAGCGGGGGCGGCGCGAAGATCTCGCGGTAGCGGCGGCGATTCGGCTCGACGCTCATCTCGAAGGCGGGAATGCTTTCGTAGGAACGGTTCCACAGCTTAGCCGCGCGGCCGGGATATTCCTCCACCAGAACGCGGCGGAAGTACTGCTCCAGTTCGACGGCGTAGGCGTCGTTCCGGCGGTCTAGCTCGCTCGTAACAGCAGGGGTAGCGGGCGTCTGCGTCAGCGCGGGAGCGCCCAACGCGCCAAGAAGAATCGATCTGCGTTTCACGGTCATCTGCGGCCTCCGGATGCTACCATCTGATTCTATGCCCAAGGCGTTATTTATCGGCGATATCAACGTGGACGTGATGATGGGCGGCATGGAATCGCTGCCGGTGGTGGACAGGGAAGTAGTGTGCAAGACCTACGACGTGGTGATGGGCGCGTCGACGGTGATCTGCGCGTGCACGTACGCCTCACTCGGCGGAGACTCCTCGATAGCGGGGCTGGCGGGACGGGACGACTACGGGGAGTTCATGATCCGGGGGCTCGGAGAACTCGGCGTGAAGACCGACTTGGTGAAGCGGACGGACCGCGTGCGCACGGGCGTGACGGTGAACCTGATCTATCAGAGCACGCGAACGCAGGTCACCTACCAGGGGACGCTGGCGGAATTCGATGGGAGCGAACTGGCGGACTCGATTCTCGACGGCTTCAACCATGTTCATTTCGGCGGCGTCTACCTGCTGCACAAGCTGCGGCCGGAGATCACGCGGCTGCTGAAGGCCGCCAAAGCGCGGGGCGTTACGTCGTCACTCGACCCACAGTGGGACCCGAGCGAAAAGTGGGAAGGCATGGACGAGTGGCTGCCGCTGCTGACGTACCTGTTCGTCAACGAGGACGAGGCGCTTTCGCTGGCGCGCGCCGCGAGCCCGAAGGAGGCATGCAAAGCGCTCACGGCAAGGACGCGGATGCCACTGGTGAAGGTGGGGCCCGAGGGCTCTCTGGTTTACGTGGACGGGGCGGTGAAGGTGGTTCCGTCGTATAAGGTTGAGGTGGTCGATACGACGGGGGCCGGCGATTCGTTCGATGCCGCGTTTCTGTTCGCAACGATCGAGAAGAAGATGGAACCGGTTGTGGCCTGCGCGTTCGCCAATGCGGTGGCGGCGCGGAGCTGCATGTTCGTCGGCGGCGTGAATGCGCGGACGAGCTATGAGGAGGCGGTGCGGTTTGGGGAGGAGCGGTAGAGAGGCAGAGACGAGGCGGGACAGGCAGCTCTGCCCGCTCGCGAACAACGCTCAGGGCAGAGTAGGCCTGTCCCGAGGCTACTACTCGGCCATCAGGTAGATGGCGATGGTGGCGAAGACCATGCCGCCGAGAATGACCGGGTGGGGGATGACCCGATAGAGCGCCAGTGAAATGATCACCGTCAGCACGGGCGCGAGTGCCGTCATCGGCACGACGATGATGGCTTTGCCGTAGCGCACCGCATAGACGAGGCAGAGGGCGCCGATCGCGTTCAAGACCTGAATCAGGGCCGAGAGGTACGGCCCTTTGAACCCCCAGTTGATGGGCTTTGAGAAATCCGTCATCCACAGCGCGATCGGAGCGAGAGCCAGACCGGTCGCCATCATGTAGAAGAAGATACTCTCGGCCTTCATGGTCTCGTTGGAGAACTTCATCACCCAGGCCTGGATGCCCCACATGAAGAAGATCAGGATCGCGAGGATGAACCAGAGGGTGCCCGAAGCGTTCGCGTCGTTGGGAGGCTGGTAGGAGAGCATCACGATCGCGACGAGAGCAAAGACGATGCCCACCCAAGCCCGCCGGCCGGCGCGCTCCTTGAGCAGCGTGACCGAGAGGATGATGGTGACCACCGGATAGACCGAGATGATCGGGAAGACGAGATAGGCCGGTCCGGTGCGCAGCGCTTCAAAGAGCAGCAATTGGCCGCCGGCGCCGAGGAAACCGACCGTCGAACCGAGGAACACGGAGCGCAGGTCGTACTCAAGCTTCCAGCGGATGATCGCCAGGGCGACGAGCGCGCACGGGATCATCGTGAGCGCCCAGACACAGTAGCCCAAGGTGGACGGAAAGCCGGCCTTCTCGGGGAACTCCATGAAGGCGCCCCAGACGCCCCAGAACAGAGTTGTAACGATTGCGAAAATCAGCCAGAGTCTTGTTTTCACGAGTGCGGGTTCACCTTTCGGATGTCGCTTTCATCAGATCGAGCAGGACTTCGTTCAGCATCTTGCGGGCGGCCGGGAGTTCCGAGGGGAGCGGACGATGCGGGCGGACGGGGTCCGCTTCCTGGGTCGCAAGCTCCATCGCCTCGGCGATCCTCTTTCGGGCCTCCTGCGCTTTGGCCTTGTCGGTGAGGCGGCTCAGCCGGTCGCGGATCATCCAGAGGACTTCGTAGTCCTGAGCGCCCTTTCGCAGCATCTGCGAGCGGATGCTGTCGAGCGGGCCGTCCGCGCCAGGGTAGACGAAGAACATGTCACCGGATCGCCATTTGTAGAACGGCTGCTCCATGAAGCCGTCGAACCAGAAATTCCAGGCCCAGCGGATATAGCCGTCGAAGTCGTACTTCCAGACGAGCCACGGGATCATGCGGCTCTCGAGCGGATCGGAGAAGAGGAACGTGTTGGGCCGGAGGGGCGTGTTGGCGGTGTACATGAGCGTGCGCTTGCCCTGTTTGCGGCGCGCGACCGTGGCGGGGAACGGGACCTCGGACTTGACGAAACCGAAGTGGAAGGCCATCTCGGGCGAGAAGTCGCTGTACTTTCCTTTCTCGTCGCCACCGCTGACCATAAGCTTCAGATCCGGTGCGACCTTGCGGAACGCAGGCACGATTTTGTCGAGGTTCTCGGTGCTGATCTCGTCGAGGCCGACTGTTGTGATATCGAGCCAGCCCTTCTGCTTCAGGTGCTCTTCGAAGCTCCGGGCGAACTGGCTCCAGACGCGTTCGTAGTCCGGCGAGCCCGCGGTGACCTTGAGTTTCCGCGTCTGTTTCGCGGCGGTGTCCTGGTACCAGATGACGGCGTAATCGTGGTGCGGCATGTTGACGGGCGACCAGGCCTGGAGGTTCTGGTCGATGCCGGCATCAAGGCACATCCGGACGAAGCGGTCGAAGTGCGCGTAGTCGAACTCGAACTTCGGGTCCTTGAGGTCTTCCCAGGCGCCGGGGAGTTTCCAGTCGAGGGCGCTGGCGACGGGGAAGCCGGTGTCCATCTCCCAGGGATCTTCGATGAAGAAGACGGTAATGGCGTCCTGGCTGTGCGCGGCCCAATTCTGCACGTACTTCTCGAGAAGCTTCCAGTGGGCCTCGGACCAGCGCTCGACCTTGTGGAGCCTTGCGACCGAGCCGGGGTCCATGAGGATGTTGAAGTAGTAGTGGTCCTGGTTGACGGGCGGCAGGGTGAAGTCGAGCACATAGAGGCGGATGGTGAAGTCCGCGACGGAGCCTCCTGCATGGCGGAGGGAGACGGCGCCTTCGTAAGCGCCGGGGGCGGTGTCAGCGGGAACCTGGAAGTCGATCCAGACGGGCTGGGCCTGGTTGGCCTTGAGATCGACGGACGCTTTTTCGAAGAGCGGGTCGGGGGTGTACTGACCGTTCTCGTCAACGGGAAGAAAACCGGGGTAGCGCACGCGAATCCCGGACTTCGAGATCGTCGATGCGGGACCCTTCAGATCGGACGCTTCGGCGGAGAGGCCGCGTAAGCCACTCGCGCTCTTGGCGGCGAGCTGAAGGAC
>JAEHDI010000398.1 GCA_016880505.1 Bryobacterales bacterium
ACAGGACAGGCTAGTTTCGAATATCCGCCATCCGGCGCTCGACTTCGGTCTTCTCCTCGGCGGCCAGCGCCAGAAGTGGCAGGCGCGCGGGGCCACCGTAGTAGCCGTTCAGGTCCATCGCGTACTTCAGGCCCGGAATACCGTACTTTACCGTAACGAGGTAAGCGGCGCGGCCGATCCGGTTCTGCCAGTCGAGCGCGGCTTCCGTCTCGCGGGTGCGGTGCGCCTCCCAAATCGTCACGGTTGAATAGGGTGCGGCGTTGGCGAACGCAAGCACGGCGCCAACCGCACCGACCGCGAAGGACGGCCACAGGGTCGGTGCGGAACCCACCAACACCTGGAAGCCCGGCTTCACCTCGCGGATCATCTGCATGACCTTCTCGAGGCTTCCAGAGCTCTCTTTGATGGCGATGACGTTCGGGTGCTCAGAAAGCTCGACGACGGACTCCGGAGGAATGTCGACGCCCGTTGCTTGGGGCCAGTTGTAGATCATGATCGGGACCTTTACCTGGTCGGCAACCGCACGAAAATAGAGCGTCTGGGCGTCCCGCCGGTTCAACAGGTTCTTGTAGTAGTGCGGCGTACGGACCATCGCGGCCTTGTAGCCCATCTCGGCCGCCTTGTTCGTGAGCCAGACCGTTTCGCGCACGCTCTCCATGCCGGTGCCAGCGAGCAGTAGCTTCTCCGGGGCTGCGTATTCAGCAACCCATGCCCAAAGCTGGAACTTCTCGTCCGGAGTGAGCATGACGCTCTCGCCGGTGGAGCCGCAGACCACGTAGCCGGAGAGGCCCGTCTGATTCCATTTCTCGACGTTGTGCCGCACCTTCGCCTTGTAGAGATCACCGTTGTGGTCGAAGGGCGTGGCGATGGGAGGGAAGATACCGTTTAACTTCATGGTTGTGAGATAAAGGGGGCGGGCGCGAACCCGCCCCTCGACAGCAAAGACTAACCGGCGGCGCCGACCTTCAAGAAGATGATCGCCAGGGTATAGAGCGCCAGAGACTCGATCAGCACCAGACCGAGCAACAGCGCGAACCGGATGGCGGGTGCGGCAGAGGGATTGCGGGCCATGCCTTCAGCGGAGGCGGCCACAGCCTTGGCTTGCGCCAGACCGCAAACGGCCGAGGCAATTGCCATCGAAAAGCCCGAGGTGATCGACACCCAATCGGTGCCGCCCTGGGCTTGGGCAAACATCGGGCTCGCGAAGACCAGCAACGCGAGCAGAACGAGCAACTTCACCTTCATGTTTCTCTTTCTCCTTTGTATAAAGCGCTCCAGGAGGTGGTTCCCGTCATCCTCTTGCAGCCGGGCTCACACTGGAAGCGGCATAAAGCCGGAATTAATGCTCCTGCTCGACGGCTGACCCGACGTAGATCATCGTCAGCAACGCGAACACGAAGGCCTGAAGGAACGATACGAAAACGTGCAGTCCCATAAAGACCGCGGGCACCACCAGCGGGACGAGACTAAGGAAAACCAGCGTGACCTGCTCACCAGCGAACATGTTCGCATAAAGACGAACGGTCAGCGAGAGGAGGCGGCCCAGATGGCTGATGATCTCGATGGGAACCATCAGGGGGGCCATGATGGGCATCGGTCCTGCGAAATGCGCGAGGTACTTGCCGGCGCCTTGGGCCCTCACGCCCATCGTGTTGTAGTAAGCGAATGTGACCAGTGCGCAGCCGAGCGGCACCGGGGCGAACATCGTCGGCGATTCGAACCCGGGGATGATGCCGATCAGGTTGCAGAAAAGGATGAAGAAGAAGATCGTGCTGAAATAGTGGATGTATTTCTTTCCGTCGTGGCCGACGACTTCGTCTGCCTGCCCGCGGAGGAACTGGTAGACCACCTCGAAGCAATGCTGCATCCTGCCGGGCTTGTCCATCGACATCCGCGGGCGCAGGATGGCGAAGACGACAATCACGATCAGCGCGACAAGCGCCTGCATGGCGATGTAATTGGCCCACGGCTTCGACGGATCTTCGACGTGAACGCCCGCCAGGGAGAGGATCGAATTGGCGACACCGGCGAGGTACTTATTGAAGAGTGCGGTAATCCACAACTCATGCTCGGGCATAGATCAACTCGTATATGATTTCGAGGATGACGCCGGCAGCGGCAACAAGAAGGCCGATGAGACCTGCAGCCAGGTTCAAACCGAAAAACTTCACTATAACATAGCCCCCCAACCCCAGCAGGAGATAGCGGAACGAGAGGAACAGCACCAGACGTTTGCGCGGGCGGCGGGCTCCTTCCCCGAGCGCGGCCACCAACTGGTGGAGCCAGCGGAAGTTGAGCAGCGAGACGGCGGCCCCCGCGAGAAATCCGAGGCCCCACTCCCAGCCCTTCCACCCGGCAGCCACCAGCGTACCGGCCAAACTCAGCCACAACATGGCCCGTCGGATACGCTCGATGGCCCGGTCGAAATGGGCCGCTTCACTGTTCGCGGTCACTCGTGTCCTTCTGCACCTGCTTGATCAGTTGGACGAAGCCGGCGGCGATCCCGAGAATCAGGAAAACCGGCTTCAGAAATGAGGTTCCAAGAGCGTTGTCGAGGAGGTATCCGATGCCGTACCCGACGACGGTCGCGGCGGGCAGGAGCATGGCGAGGGAGGAATACTGTCCTACCATGACCCAAACGTTCCGTTTCTCTTTCATCTGTCCGCCCACTTGCGTTCCAGAATTCCGGATGCCTGTTCTGCCGTCTCCCTGACGAGAATCCCCATCTTGGACTGGCTCGGAACGACGTCCGGTTGAATATCGTACTCCTCAAGCATCTCGCTTGTCGTGGGTCCAATGGAGGCGACCACCGCACTGCCAAGTCCCCGGCGCATCGCTTCTTCGACACCCTCCTCGGAGGCGATCCGAAAAAGGTGCGGAACCTGGTTGGCGGTGGTGAACATGACGACGCCGGCAAGGCCGGAAGCGATCCTGCGCACCGCCTCCCGGAGCGGTCCGGTGTCCTCGGGAAGGTCCCATTGGTAGATTCGTACGGGGGTAACATCTGCGCCGAGCGCCCGCAATCC
>JAEHDI010000399.1 GCA_016880505.1 Bryobacterales bacterium
CGGTCACCACCACGCGTTTCGCGCCCGCACCGAGGCACAACCGGACGACCTCGGCCACGACTTCGGGATTGGTGTTCGCCGCCTGCTCGGCCGTGCGGTCCCATCCCACGTTGGGCTTCACCAGGACTACGTCGCCGCGCGAGACGAAACGCGAAATGCCGCCCATCTCTTCGATCACCCGACGGACCAATGCCCCGGGTTCCTCGCCGCGAGCCACTACCATCTCCGGCAGGTTCGCGTTCGGCGCCACACCGAAGCTCTTCCGGAGTTCCGTCGGTACCGGCTCCTCCGGACGCCGGCTGCGCCCGCGCAGCCACAGCCCAAGACCCGCGGTCCCGGCGCTCAGTCCGGCCAGCTTCGCGATCTTCCCTGCCGCCTCCCGGCGGGTGCTCTCCATCGAGCCTCCTTCCCAAAGCATGCCACAGGAAAAGTGCTACCTTGAATTCGGCCGTCATGCTCCCGCGCGCGATCCTACTCGTCACCGGCTTCTCCGCTGTGATCGCGCAGATCGTTCTCATGCGCGAGCTCATGGTCGTCTTCCACGGCAACGAGGCTTCGCTCGGCCTCATGCTCGCCTCATGGCTCGCGTGGACCGCCTTCGGAAGCGCGGTCCTCGGGCGCTTCAGCGCGCGCAGCGCGAGACCTCGCCGCCCTGCCGCCGTCCTGGCGTCACTCTCCGCAGTGACACTCCCGCTGGCGATCGCTGCTGTCCGGTACGCCCGCAGTTTCTTTCAGACCGTGCCCGGCGAAGTTCTCGGGCCTGGGCAGACGCTGCTGGCCGCCGTCGTCGTTCTCGCTCCGTTCTGTGCAGTATCCGGGGCTCTGTTCGCCGCCGGCAGCCGTCTTTGGACGGCAGAGATTTCTGTCGCGCCGGGAGAGGCAACCGGGACCGCTTATCTGATCGAGAGCGTTGGAGGCGCAGTGGGCGGCCTCCTTGCGAGCCTAGCTCTGATTCAGAGCCTCTCCCCCTTTGAGATCGGTGCACTGCTCGCATGGCTGAACCTGTCGGTCGCCGGACTACTTCTGGCAGGCGTCGGAAATCGCCGGCAAGTCGCTGTTCTCGTGCTCGCCGCGTCGCTGGTGCCGTTTCTGTTCACTGGTGCGCGTACATTGGAACGCCGGACGCTAGCACGCGAGTGGAGCGGCTTTCACGTCGCGGAAACCATTCAATCGTCCTACGGCAACCTGACCGTCGTGACTTCTGAGGGCAGTGCGACACTCTACCAGAACGGCCTGCCGATATTCACCGCCCCCGATCCCGCGGCGGCCGAAGAGTCCGTCCACTACGCGCTACTGGAACACCCGGCGCCGCGCACCGTCCTTCTGATCGGTGGAGGCGTGAACGGCAGCGTCGGCGAGGCGCTGCGTCACCCCACCGTCGGCCGCCTCGACTACGTGGAACTCGACTCCAAGATCCTCGATCTCGCCCGCCGCCGCTTTCCGGAGGAATGGTCCGCCATCGGCTTGGACTCCAGAGTCCATGTACACTCGGGCGACGGCCGCTTCTTTCTCAAGACCGCCGCCGTCAGATTCGACGTCATCATCGTCAATCTCCCCGACCCGCGGACGGCCCAGTTAAACCGTTTCTACACCCTCGAGTTCTTTCGTGAAGCCGCCGGCAGGCTGAACCCCGGCGGTCTGGTATCGGTGCACCTCAGCGGCGCGGAGAACTACATCGGTCCCGAACTGGCCGGGTTCCTCCGGTCGATTCACAAGACCCTGAGGCTGGTCTTCCCCGAGGTCGCGGCGCTTCCCGGCGGCACCATCCACTTCTTCGCCGCCGCAAAACCCGGCACGCTCGCCTCCGGCGCGAATGAGCTGATCGCTCGGCTGCGATCGCGGAATCTGCGCACTACGTACGTCCGCGAGTACTACCTTCCATTCCGAATGATGCCGGACCGTCTCGCGGATCTCCAATCGCAGATACGACCGCTCGCCGAGACGCCCGTGAATCGCGACTTCACCCCTGTCGCCTACTACTTCGACATCGCCCTCTGGAGCGCGCGGTTTCATCCCGAGTTGGCCGGCGTCTTCCGAGCACTCGCTCGTGTCAACTTTCACCTGCTCGTTCTCGTGACCCTGCTTGTTCTCGCGATCGCCGCCGCCCTGTTGCGCCGGGTTGCACCGGGCGATAGCCGGCGCTCGGTCGCCGGTTTCTGCGTCGCTTCCATGGGCTTCACACTGATGGCGCTTCAGGTCCTGCTGCTGCTGGCATTCCAGGCGGTTTACGGCTACGTGTACCATCAACTTGCCGTCCTGATTGCCTGCTTCATGGGAGGGATTGCGCTGGGCAGTTGGCTTGCCCTGCGGCGCCCGCTCTCGGGAATGAGACCCCTGGCTGTCCTTCAAGCGGTGGCCGGCGTCTCCGCACCGCTGCTCGTCGGCGCGTCGGTATTACTCGCAAAGCCTGCTTCACCGGCTGGTCTGTTTGTCGCCGGCCAGTTGGCGTTTCCGGCTCTCGCGGTTGCATCCGGCTTGTTGGGAGGATTTCAATTCCCGATGGCAAGCAGAGTCTACTTCGAGAAGGGATCCCGGTCGAAGGGGCTTGGTACCCTCTACTCCCTCGATCTGGCCGGTGCCTGTATTGGCGCGCTCACACTGAGTGCGTGGCTCGTCCCCGTCTTCGGCTTCGGAAAAACAGCCTTCCTCGTCGCCGCAGTGAATCTCGTGCCGGCCGCAATGGCCGCTCTTACCTTCCCGCGGCGCTCTGTTTCCCGCTGACCGTCCCGCTACCCGCTCGTTCGCCGAAGACAAGCGCCGTGAACGCGAACACATCTGTGTCTTCGTCCTTCCAGGCGCCCACCGGAAGTCCCGCCTTTACGCAGGCCTGCTGGAGGAAGGTGATCCGATCCCAGCCCTGCTCCACCGGTACCTGCGGCAGCAGCAGCCCTTCTTTCGAGCCTTTCTTCACGACCAGCCCGTGCTTGCCCACCTCGATCCGGTTGACGTCGAGCACGCGCCGCAGCGGAGAAAGCACCGAGATCTCGTACTGCACCTCCGGAAGTTCATTCGTCCCGACGGGCGGGAAGCGGATGTCGCGGACCGCTGCCATCGCAGCCACGTCGCGCACGGTGAAGTAGAGCGGCTTCAGCGGCGCTGCGTAGCCGATGCACCCGCGCAGCTTTCCGTTCTTCTTCAGCGTGACGAACGCCCCGCGCTCCTGCATCAGCGGCTCACGCGCCGACGCCGGACATTCGTAAAGCTTCTGCTGCTTTACCGCAGTCTCGACAGACTTTCGCGCCAGAGCCATCAGGTCGTCCTCCTCTGCATCACTCAGGGAGAAGGCGGCAGCGCCGCGACCGTCCGCTGTCTGTCCCTTGAAGAGGGCCACCGCACCGTATCCCACAACCTGGCTGCGATCTCCGGTGACGTCTCCGGAGTTTGCGTACTTCAGGACCTTGGCCTGCTTCGCTCCGAGCCGTTGGGCGGCGATCATTGCCGCGATGATCGGCCCGCCCCCGCACGCCTCCCACACCCGCAGGTCGAAGTTGCGCGACATGCTGAGGTAGTCCCACTCCTCGATGGCCCGCAGCGTCTTGCGGTCTAGGTTCACCGCCTCGTCGTACTTGTGGAAGTGCGACAGGTCGGAGCTTGCCACGATCAGCGTCTCCGGACCCCGGACCAGCTTCGCGAGCGCCATCCCGAGCGCCCGGCAGGCCTCGTAACTCTGGTCGCCCATGATCACCGGCACAAGCTGGAACTTCCCCAGGGCGCGTTGCAGGAATGGAAGCTGCACTTCGAGCGCGTGCTCCCCACGGCCGCTTGTCGCGATGTGCCCGCGGCTCGACAGCTTGACCAGTTCGTTCCCCTTGGCAAGCTGAGCGGCGAACTCCCGGTCCACGGGGACTTGCCCCAGCGGTGTTTCGTATGCCGTGCCGTCGAACACCGCGGAGAACGGGAACGCTTCGATATGAGATGGCGAGATTATCACTACACGGTCGATCTTTCGCCCCTTGAGCAGCGCGTACGAGTATCCCGCCACGCCGCCCGAGAACATATGCCCTGCGTGCGGGGCCACCAGCGCTACCAGGTCCTTGATCTCCGGTGGAGTCGCTTTCGCCAAGTAACCGTCTACGGATGTGCTGAGTTCCTTTGCGTCCGCGGGGTAAAACGCCCCCGCCACCGCGGGCTTGCGCACGGTCTGCCCGCACAGCGCCCCGGCGGCGGCAAGCAACACCAGCGCCCACATGGCTTGTCTTCTCATCACACCCCCCAAACTCCCGCCACCGGCTGCTGGCAGAACTGGCACTTCCCTTTGCTGATTTGCACTCCGGCGACGTCGTATCCCTGCCGCTCTACGACTGCCTTCCGACACCTCGGACAGTACGTGTTCTCGGCCGGATGTCCCGGAACGTTGCCCACGTAAACGTAGTGCAGCCCCTCGGCGTCCGCGATCGACTTCGCCCTCTCCAGCGTCTTCACTGGCGTCGGCGGCAGGTTCTTCAGCAGGTACTCGGGATGAAACCGCGTGAAATGGACAGGCACGTCCGGCCCAAGCTCGGCTTTCACCCACTTCGCCAGCCCGAGGAATTCGGCGTCGCCGTCGTTCAGCGTCGGAATTACAAGGTAAACGATCTCGGACCACATCCCCAGCTTCCGGATCAATACCAGGGCTTCGAGAACCGGCTTCAGTTCGCCGTTCACGACTTCTTTGTAGAATTTCTCGGAGAACGCCTTGAGGTCAACCTTGATCGCATCCACCGCTCCGCAGAGTTCCTTCAGCGGCTCCGGCCGGATGTACCCGCCGGTCACCACCGCGCTCGGGATCCCCGCGGCGTGTCCCGCCCGCGCCACATCCAGCAGGTACTCGAAGAAAATCACGGGCTCGCTGTAGGTGTATGCGATCGCGCCGCAGCGCGATTCCTTCGCCATCTCCGCCGCCCTCCGCGGCGGGAGGTAGACGTTCCGCACCTGCTCGGGCCGCACCTGCGAGATCTCCCAGTTCTGGCACATCTTGCAGTTCACGTTGCAGCCCGCCGTGGAAATCGAGAACGCCAACGTGCCCGGGTGGAAGTGGAAGAACGGTTTCTTCTCGATTGGATCGACGTGCGCCGCGCAGACGCGCGAATGTACCAGTGTGTAGTAGACCCCGCCGCGGTTCTCGCGCACGCCGCAATAGCCTCGCTCACGGTCGTCGATCACGCACTCGCGCGGGCAAAGCTTGCACTTGATCTTCTTGTGCGGCTGCTTCTCGTAGTACTTCGCCTCGACGGTAAACTGCGCGTCGCCGGCCGCGCCAAAGCACGGAAGCGCCGCCGTCATCAAGAAACTACGCCGATCCATCCTCGCCTCACACTTCCACCCGTTCGATTTGCCGTGGCTCGTTCGTCCCCAGCCGGTGCTGCGGGTCCGCCGCCGTCGCGATGTAACGCGGCTCCCGGCCGGCGTCCTTCAAGGATTTCATTCCCTTCTCGGCCCGCTTCTGCTCGATAATCTGCCATCCTGTGTAGTCAAGCGCCACCGGGTCCTCGGCCACCAACAAGCCGCGATACGGCCAGGTCCACTGCGGCATGTACGACGGGCCGCCCTCGTATTGCGCCGTGATTCCGTCGCAGATCGCCAGCCGCACCTTCCGCCGTACCGGCGGCAGCATGTACACGTCCGGCACGTACGGGTCGCCGGTATTGATGTGATACTTGTTCGGGTTGTGGATGGCGCCGAACATGTTCTTCAGCGCCAGCGTCGCGCCGACGATGCCGTGATCTTTAAGAACCGGCAGGTTGATCACCGCGTCGCATACTCGCGTAAGCGCCTTTGCCATCAGGCTGCCGGCGCTCCCGAATACAGACAGTTCGTCCTCGTAACCAAGCACGTCATTGCCGGCACAGCGGATGCGATCCGCCCGCGTGGCCACACGGAATCCCGCGCTGTCCAGATCGTCGTTGAGCCGGTCCCAGATGACGATGTTCCCCGCCGGCACACCCGCTTGCCGGAGACGCTCGCAGATTGCTTCCACCAGCGGCGCGTTTGTGGAGATGCCTTTCCCCGCCAGGCAGTTCACCTTCAGCCCTACAACTTCGTTTGGTCGTACGATCCTCTTCCAAGCTTCTACAGGCGAATCGCACGAGAAATACGCTTGCATCGCGCGGTCGAGCAACTTTGGCAGCCGGGCGGCGTCCAGCTGGGGCTCGCGCGCGATCACCACCCGCGATTTCGCCGGCGGCGCGAAGGCAGCCGCACCGAAGCACGCTGTCAAGGCTTCCCGTCTCGTCACGCCCCGGCTCCTTTGCCCTCTCACCCCAGAAGCGAGTGTACGCGCTCCAGCTTCTGGGGGATATCCAGTCCCTGCCCGCAATGCGGCAGGCAGGTTCCGCACGCCGTGCAGGAGTCACCCCGACGGTCAAGCTCCGCGTAGAGCTTCCTCGCCCGCTCGCCGTCGCCGTAGTCGAGCGCGTACCTCTCGTACCGCAGGATGTCCGCTACGGCGATACCGTGCGCGCAGTGGCTCATACAATCGTTGCAGAGCCGGCAGACCTCCGCGTTGGCGTACGCCGTCATCTGCTCGATCGCCCGCGTGTCCGCCGCGCGCATTGCCTTCCCCGCCCCGGCGCATGTGTCCGCGAACTCGTCGAGCCCGCTGATGTGGATCACCGCTCCGTCGAGCTGCGTGCGCGTCGTCAGCCATCGCGCCAGCGCGTGGTGCGGCGACGTGCCCTTCGGAAAGGTCTTCATGAAGGCTTGGTCCTGGAGCATCCGGCTCGCTCCGCGCGTCGTCTTCATGGCGATCGTTCCGAAACCTTTCCGCCGCGCCATGGCCACGAATTCGTTGGCGGCCGCGCCGTCGCCGTAGGTGTAAATGATCTGTGCGTGTTCGTAAAGCCCCTGATCCACCACCGCCGTCAGGATCTCCCACGCACTCTCGCCTCCGGGCACGCGCCAGTTGCCGTTGTAGCTGTGCTGGGAAAGGCACAGGTGCTTCACCAGCCCTTCCTTCTTCAGCCGCTCGTACGCGCGCACGAAGCCGTGGTTGTTCTTCCCTTCGGTCACGCTGTGGTAGCCGAAGTGAAACTGCATGTCGTCGAAGTAGCCGAGGCCGGTACGTTTCACCGCCTGCCTGACGAACTGGTAGTGTGACTCCTCGTCGATTGCGCCCGTCTCGTGGTTTCCGCGCACTCGGTCCACGCAGACCTGACAATAGTGAGCCTCACGGTTCTTGCGGATCGCTTGGGGCACATCCGCCGTGCTCCAGTCCTCCGCCTTGTGCCAAAAGTTGATTCCGCAGCGGATGCCAGCCTCTACCGCGTCAATCGACCAAGACGACGCGCCGACCAGGACCGTGATTTCTCGGCCGCTCCCGCCGAGGTTCCGCCGGGGCAACATCCCGACCTTTTTCGCCGCCTCCTCTACTGCCCGGGGCTGCACTGCCCGGCACGATTGTGTCACGCCGATGCCCGCGACCATCCC
>JAEHDI010000400.1 GCA_016880505.1 Bryobacterales bacterium
CGCCGTCGCCCTGCCCTCAGACGCACCGCTGCAGGAAGGCCTCGCCGTTCAGCCGGTTTACCGATAGAACTCGTCAGCGCACCGCTGCCCCGACCGCCCGAAGCTGCTCCAAGAACGGTTCCGGGATTAGACCACGCGCGTCGGTCGGCACGTCCCAGGACACGACACCGCCCTTGCCGGCGATTCGCTTTGTCCACTCCACCATCTGTTCGATCGTGAACCGCGGCGGTCCGGCGCTCCACGCCTTGCCCAGGTAGCTCAGCATGTGGAACTGCGCGCCGTCCTGCCAGAAGTCGCTCACCTGGACTTTCGAAGGGTCGTCCATCTCCCCCGCTGTGTAATCTTCCTGTTCGGTTATCGAGATTATCGGAAAGATCACGCCACGGTTAAAGGCGACAATCGAATCGGCATTCCCTTTTCTCGCGGCGCCGGCGAAGCTCGCGAAGTTGGGTGGCTTCACCGACCTGTACATCGTGTTCGGCCAATAACAGCCGTCAAACCACCACCCCGAAACCTTCCGTCCCCACCTCTCCGACCACTCCGCGATCACACGCTCCCACTTCCGCTGAAATTCCAGGTTTCGATATGGCCCCCTCTTCCACTCGAGTTTCTTCATCGTGACCTTGTCGCGGTCCGGCGCGCCTGCCGGCAGGTAGACCATCAGGCGGATGCCGCGCGGGGCGAGCACGCGGTGCAGATCGTCAACGAGGTCCCGCCGGGAGCATTTGCTGGGCCGGATGCCGGTGAGGTCGTCATAGGTCGCGTTCGGTGACAGGTAGTGGCCGGAGTTCTGCCCGAGCGTGAGGACGAGATAACCCGCGCGCGCAGACTCGAGTTGTTGAGCCAGCCCCTCCGCGTCAAAACCGTCGATCACCCGGTTCCACTCGTCGACAGATACATCGTCGTTGTTCGCCAGGTAATGGATGAAGACCCCCCAGTGTGCGTCGCGGAACCACTCGGTTCGAGACTTCGCCTCTCCCGCCTGAGCCCCTGAGACCACCACTGCAAAGGCAAGCAGAACGACAATCTTAGCGGCCCTGCTCATCCCCCCGGCACCTCCAACCGCTCCACTGGGTACCCGCGTTCAAGCCATGCCTCCAGGCCGCCCCCGAGCGGGCGAACATTCCTGATCCCTAACCGGTGAAGTTTGCGCGCCAGACCGGCGCTCGTCGCCTCGTTCGGTCAAGTGCAGTATAGGACGATCTCCCGGCCACGGGGAATCTCTCCGTGCCTCCGTTCCAGTTCTGCCGGTTTCATGTGAAGAGCGCCGGGAATCCGAAAACCGTCCACATCGAGATCGATCGAATGCCGCAGGTCAACGATCATCGGAGGGTTGCCCGCGTCCATCTGTCGCTTGAGTTCCTCGGGAGCAATGCGTGACGTCCTCAAACGCGCGAACAGCCGCTTCCGCTGAACGTACTTCCAGACGATGTAGCAGGCCAGGCCGCCGGCCAGAAGCACGAACAGCCCGCCGCCAAGTTGCACCGCGTGTGCGGCTACACGCTCGAGCTCGGTGCTGAACAGATATCCGAGCCCCATGAATGCGCCCGCCCAAATCGCCGCACCGGCCGCGTCGTGGAGCACGAACCGGCCCATCGGCGTCTGGACCATGCCCGCCAGCGGCGGCGTCACCGTATTCAGCCCAGGAATGAACTTCGCAAAGAGTAGCGTGCGAAGGCCGTAACGGGCAAAAGTGTCCTCGGTACGCCGCACGCAGGTGTCGGGCTCGAGCGAGACACGGCACATCAGGTTCACCACAGAGTGTCCCCGCCGCCGTCCCAGTTCGTACCAGCCCAAGTCGGCCGCGATCGCCGCGACAACTGCCACTGCCAGCGCCGGAGCGAATCCGAACTGCCCCGAGGCCGCGAGCGCCCCCACCGCCAACAATACCGGCAGAGCGGGAACCGGCAGCCCGACCTGCTCTGCGAGCACGAACACGAAGAGGACCGCGTATCCGTGCCGCAGGAGAAAGTCGATCGTCTCTTTCATTTCGGGACCCGGAGCGAAAGCCGACAGCCGATTATCCCAGATCGAACAGCAGCACTTCGGCTGCTTCCTTGCCTTCGATCTCGAGGGCGGACTCGCCGGTCCCGGACGCGCCATCACCCGCCTCGAGAGCTGTCCCGTTCACAAGCACCTTTCCCCGGGCTACCTGCACCCAGGCGGCCCGGCCCGGACGCAAGGCGTGTGTAGCGCGCTCGCCCGGTTCGAGCACGGTCGCGTACAGGTCGGCATCCTGGTGGATCGTCAGCGAGCCGTCCCTGCCGTCCCGCGACGCGACCAGGCGTAGCCGCCCTCTCTTCTCCTGGGTGGAGAAGGTGCGCTGCTCGTACTCGGGGACGAGCCCCTTCCGATCAGGCAGGATCCAGATCTGGAGAAAGTGCCCAGGCTCCGATTGCGAATGATTGAACTCGCTGTGCATCACACCCGTTCCAGCGCTCATCCGCTGCACGTCCCCCGCGGCGATGGTGGACCCGGTGCCCATGCTGTCCTCATGGTCGAGCGCCCCCGTAAGCACGTAGCTCACGATCTCCATGTCCCTGTGGCCGTGCGTCGGAAATCCGGCGCCCGGCGCGATCCGGTCGTCGTTGATCACCCGCAGACTCCGGAAACCCATGTGCCGCGGGTCGTAGTAGTGGTCGAACGAAAAGGTGTGCCGGCTGTCCAGCCAGTCCAGCCGGCTGACTCCCCTCTCGTCTCTGTGTCGTAGCGTAATCATCCCATTCCCCTTTCTGTCGGTACTTATTTACTGCCCCCGGCGGCCATCAGCGCGACGGCTGCCGCCAGGAGCGTCGGTGGAAACTCAAGGCCGGAAGTGAAGCAGCGGTTCTTGGAGATCAAACCGACGGCCGCCGAGCCAGCTCCAGCAGCCAGATCAGCTCGACCAGTTTTTTCTCACCCATGTGTCCCAGTTGGCTCTCGTGGTACCGCTGGATCGGCGCGTCCAACTCCTTCAGCATTCGTAGCCCGTCTTTGGTGATTCGAGCCGTGATAACCCGCCGGTCCTTCAGTTCCCTCGCCCTCGTTACCAGACCTCGCGTTTCCAGACGGTCCAGCAACCGCGTGATGTCCGGATCCCGCGTGATCATGCGCGCACCGATCTCGCCGCACGCCAAACCATCTTTCCCGGCGCCGCGGAGAATCCGGAGTACGTTGTACTGCGTCGCCGACAATGCTGCCGGCTTGAGCAATACGGCGATCCCCTGCATGAGGGCGTCCGCCGTCTTTTGAAGGTTAACGAACGCCTCTTCCTCGGTGCGCCTCTCGGTCATCAACTCAAATATATTCGTTGTAACGACAATTGTCAAGAGGAAGATTGTTACGATGTCACTCCCGGCCGACCTTCTCGGCCGAGAACCGCACCCGTGTGAAGGTTTCAGGGATGTGGGAGTCGTAGTGCCCGTGCCGGTTCCATGTCCAGCCCGCACTCCCCTCCATCGGCTTACCGTCCGGGCCAAATTTCTGAAACCGCGAGCAGTCGACCCGCCAGACGTCGCCCGCCCTCGGCGGCAGCGCGCGCCCGTCCGCCAGCCACTTCAGCCCCTGCCACGGCACGGCAAGCTCCACAGTCCAGCCCCGGTCACGGTCCTTTGCGTTGTTCAGCGTCCCATCCACAAATACGGCGGTCTTCAGGCGCGGCAGATCCCAGTCGAGAAAGCCCCACCGTTCGCCACGCGGGTGGATGTGTCCGCCGACGCCGGACAGGGTCATCATCGTGTGGGACTTCACGTCGAACTCCGGAACTCCGAAGTACGGCGACCCCGGCTTATAGATGTCCTTCCAGATCCAGAACACTTCATAGACGGTATTCCGTGCGTTCAGTTCCAGTTCGTAGTAGGCGTCTTTTCCCGCGATGAACATCTCAACGTCGTTCTCGATGTAGATCTTCGAATCCCGCTCGGTTAGCGTCGCCTGGACGTAGGGCTCTTCGATCGTGTAGCCGAAGTAAAGATAACGGTCATCCCAGATCAGCGCCACCCGAGTGTCGTGCCAAGCCGGTCTGCCGGTAACAATGTCCACGAACGGATTCGACCGCGGAGCCTTGACCCACGACGACTCGTTGAGCCGGCCATCCACTCGGATCGGACCTTCCGCCCGGTAGCAGGTGTAGCTCGCCGCCGGCGGATAATCGGCTCCCGCCGCAACGCCCGCGACGCAGAATACCGCCAGCAGTGCCCGTGTTTTCACCGGTGTTACTCCTCTATCGCCGCCGCGGCCAGTTGCCGGATCGCGTTCTGCTCGTCCGATCCTCCACCGCTCGACCGCTGGATCAGCAGCACCCCGACGAGATCCTTCTTCGGGTCCACCCAACCGAGCGTTCCGAATGCCCCACCGTGCCCGTAAGTGCCGATCGAAGTCATCGAGAGCGTGCCGAGCGGGTTGCGCACTACCGTCCATGCGAGTCCGTATCCCATTCCGGGCGAGTGCCCGGCCTCCAAATCGCCGGTGTGCAGTGTCGTCATCAGCTCCACGGCCGCGCGCGAGAGGAGGCGGGCGCCGTTGTACGTCCCGCCGTTCAGCACCATTTGGTAGAACGCGGCCAGGTCCGTGGCGGTAGAGTACATCCCCCCTTCGGGAGCCGGGTACTTTGCGTCCTTCCGATAGCGCCATGGATCGCCGCCGAGGAGGCCGCTGCGCGACGGAACGAGTTTACCGTCTTCGAGTTTGTAGACCATCGCGATGCGGTCGATCTTTTCCGCCGGAGGGAAGAAGAAGCTGTCTTTCATCCCGAGGGGCTTGAAAATCCGTGCCTCGAGGAACTTCTCGAATGCCTGCCCCGAGGTGACTTCGATAATCCGGCCCAGGGTCGCGATGCCCGTGTTACTGTAGAGCCACTTCGTTCCCGGCTCGAACTGGAGCGGTTGCTGTGCGCAGATGGCCACCGCCTCGGCCAGCGTCCGGTCCATCTTCGCGTAAAGCTCCGAGAGACCTTCAGGCGGCCGCGGCGCCATTCCGGAGGTGTGTGTCATGAGGTCGCGGATGGTGATCGGCCGGGAAGGCCGCTTGAGCGACAGTGTCGTCTCTCCGCGGGAGTCGACCATCCAAAGCCCGCGGAATTCCGGCAGGTACTTTTCGACCGGATCGCTCACCGCGATCTTCCCCTCGTCCACGAGCATCATGATTCCGACCGCCGTCACCGGCTTGGTCATCGACATGATCTGGAAGATCGAATCGGTCCGCATCGGCTTTTTCGTTTCCAGTTCCTCGTAGCCCACGGCGTCGAGGCTCGCCAGGACGCCGTGCCGCTGCACCAGCGTCACGGCGCCGGCGACCACACCTTGATCCACGAACGCCTTCATCCTTACCGGAATCCGGGCCAGCCGCTCCTTGTTCATCCCGGCTTTCGCCGCATCCGCCGCGTACACCTGGAAAGGGAGCGCGAGGAAAAGCAACACGGGTAGTGTTCTAAAAATGCAGGCTTGTTGTCTCATAGACGATTCGGTTCGCGGAGTCTCAGGCGCCGAGGACCCTGACGAGATTCATTAACTCCCGGTCGGTGGTTTCATTGGGAACTGAGCAGCCGGGAGCAAGGAAGAACTTCTTGCCGGCGGCTTGTTGCGCCACGCGCCACTGCTCTTTCAACTGCGCGGGTGTGAGCGTGCGGTAGTTTTGTTCGTCAATGCCGCCCATGATCACGCCGTCGTATTTCGAGCGTGCCGCCGCGATCCCGACGCCGGTGCCGTGGGCGGAGTAGTTCACCACCGGCGCCTGCCAACCTTTCCAGAAGCGGTCGAGGTAGATCTTCGCCCCGTGCAAATGCAGGGTGTTCAGCGGGGCGCCGCTCGCCGCCGTGAGCACCATCCTGTCGAACGGCTCACTGAACTTTGCGTAGTCGGACTCGTCCAGAACGCCGTCGCCGGCGTTGGCGATTGCCAGAAAGATCCCCGACGCTCCGGTCGTGATTGCACGCCGGGCGTGATTCGCCTCTGACTTGGCGATCGCCTCCAGGGCATCGAGCAACGCCTGCGGTTTCTCGGACTTCAACTTCTGCACCTCTTCCTTCGAAGAGAGCTTCTCGGCCACATTCCACGGGTTGAAAATCGTCTCGACGAAGTGGGCGCTGCCGCCGAGCCCGTCGCGGATCATTTCGAGAGCGCGGATTTGCTCAGGGAATGGATCGTCCACCACGGCCGGGTCGTACCAGTTGCCCTTCGGCTTCGGGTACGGAAAATCGCTCATCACCTTGACGATGTCGGTACGGAACTTCCGGTGGAACCGCAGCGTCGCATTCGCGTGCCGTTCGGCGGGGAACTTCTGGAGGCCGAAGTGATACCAGAAGCTGAATGGCGGCCGGTCCACATCCTCTCCGCGAAGGGCGCGGTCGACACGCTCCTTGTGGCTGAGCTTGGGGGCCGCGGCGGCCAGCGCCGCCGGCAGGAAGAGGAACTCTCGTCGTGTGGTCATAGCATGGTCTCCGAGGTGACTGCGGGCTGGCGGATCTCGATGCAGCCTTTGCCGGTGGGCAGCAGCTTTCCGGGATTAAAGAAGCACTGCGGGTCGAAGAGCTGCTTGAAGCGGCCGATCGCTTCCAGCGTGTCTTCGCTGAAAAGCTTCGGCATCAGCTCGTTCTTTTCCATGCCGACCCCATGCTCGCCGGTGATCGTCCCGCCGACCGAAATACAGTGCAGCAAAATCTCCTCGCCCGCCGCTCTCGCCTTTTCGAGATCGCCGGGCTTGCGCGCGTCGAACAGGATGATCGGGTGCATGTTGCCGTCGCCGGCGTGAAATATGTTGCTGATCGTCAGCCCGTACTTTTCGGAGACTTGCCCGATGAACCGCAGCGTAGGAGCGATCTGCGTGCGCGGCACTACGCCGTCCTGCACGTAGTAGAACGGGCTGACGCGGCCGACGGCGCCGAACGCGTTCTTGCGGCCCTTCCAGAGCAGGTCGCGCTCCTCGGCAGACCGGGCAACTCGAAACTCTCTCGCTCCGCAGGCTTCGCATGCTTCGCGGACCTGCTCCACCTGCTCCTCAACCGCCTCTCGAAGCCCCTCCAGCTCGACCAGCAACACGGCCGAGGCATCCATCGGATATCCGGCGTGGGTCGCCTCCTCCACCATCCGCAGCATGACGCCGTCCAGCATCTCCACCGCCACCGGCGTGATCGCCCGCGCAGTGATCTCCGAGACCGTATTTCCGGCGCCTTCGGTGGTGTCATAGATGGCCAGAACGGTCTTTACCATCTCGGGCTGTCGCATCAACCTGACAACCACCTTGGTGATCAGCGCCATGGTGCCTTCGGAGCCTGTCAACAGCCCGGTGAGGTCGTAACCTGGCAGATCCAGCTCCTTGCCGCCGGTGGTAATCACCGTTCCGTCGGATAGCACCGCCTCGAGGCCCAGGACGTGGTTGGTGGTGACGCCGTAAGCCAACGTGTGCGGCCCGCCGGCATTCTCAGCGACGTTGCCGCCGATGGTGCAGGCCTTCTGGCTGGAGGGATCCGGCGCGAAGAAGTACTTCTGGCCCTGTACGGCAATCGTAATGTCCAGGTTGA
>JAEHDI010000043.1 GCA_016880505.1 Bryobacterales bacterium
AGCGTCGCTCTGCGGATAGAGAAGTACGAATTCCGGACCACCGGCCGGAGCCTAAGCGTGCGAGCAGGAATCTGATCGCCCCGACCCCGGGCGGAGACGGCACCCAGGACTGCTCTTGCCCCTATTCGCCCCACTTCGGCAACATGTGCTTCTGGATCTTACCCAGCGCTGTCCGGGGCAGTTTCTCCACGCTGATGAATGCCCGAGGAATCTTGAAGGACGCCAGACTCTCACGGCAGCGTGCCTCGAGGATGGCCGCGTCGAACGGCCGCCGCGGAACGACATAAGCCACCGGGACTTCTCCCCGCAGTCGGTCCGGCACACCCACCACCGCCGCCTCAGCAACTTCTTCCTGCTCGAGCAGGAACTCTTCGATCTCGCGCGGGTAGATATTGAAACCGCCCGAGATGATGAGGTCGCTCTTCCTGCCCAGCAGCGTGTAGTAGCCGTCGGTCGAACGCTCCGCCATGTCACCGGTCTTAAACCAGCCGGCGTCGAAGGCTGCCCGAGTGGCTTCATCCCGCCGCCAGTAACCGGCGAACACATTGGACCCGCGCAACTGGAGCTCGCCTTCGACAATGCGCGCCGACACGCCCGGCAGCGGCAGCCCCACCGTGCCCGCTCGCCGCTCACCGGTGTACGGGTTGGAGATGTTCATGAGCGTTTCGGTCATTCCGTAGCGTTCCAGAATCGTATGGCCGAACTTCTCGCGGAACTCCTCCAACACCTGCGCCGGCAGCGGAGCCGATCCAGAGACGAACAGCCGCATGAATCCTCCGATCTCCCGGGCCGTTTCGGGTGCCAGGTCGAGCAGGCGCACGTACACCGTGGGCACTCCGAAAAACAGAGTCGGCCGGAAGTCGAGGAATTCCGCCGCCGCCTTTTGATGCTCGAAACGCTCCAGCAGCCGCATGCGGCATCCCCCGATCAGCCAGCAGTGCAGCCCGTTGCCCAGGGCGTGGACGTGAAACAGCGGCAGCGCCAGAAGAAACCGGTCGCCCGCGGTGATTCCCCAGCAGCTAATCAGATTGAGCGCGTTCGCCGCGAAGTTGTTGTGCGTCAGGATAGCGCCCTTCGACGCCCCCGTCGTCCCTGAGGTATAGACGATCGCCGCCGGCGCATCGCCGTCGAGCAGGATCTCCGGGCGCTCGGCCCGCTCGGGCGTCTGGAGACCGGAGACCGGCCAAAACGGTACCGAGCCGGGCATCTCTTGGGCAGCGATCACCGCCTTCGGCTCAGCGTCCGTGAGGATGTGGAGAATCTCTCGCTCCCGGTACAGGATGTTGATGGGGACAAAGATCACGCCCGACTTGACACAGCCCAGGTAGATGTCGATCAGTTCCAAACAGTTCGACAGGTAGACGCACAGCCGGTCGCCAGCCTCGAGGCCGCGCTCGCCAAACAGGGCCGCCATGCGATTACTACGGTCGTCGATCTCTCCAAATGTGTACGTACGTCCGGCAAACTCCAGCGCCACCGCTTCCCTGCGCCCCTGGAACGAGAGGTCAAATAGTTGTGTCAGGTTCATGGTTGTTCTCGAATCCGAACGTGGCTGCGACCGCCAGCAACGAAAGACCGCCCAGGGCGAGGAAGCTCGAGCGGAACTCTCCCGTCCAGTCGGCAAGGTAACCTACCGTTGGGGCACCCACCAGAATCATGAGGATGCCGATCATGTTGACCAGCCCCATCGCGGCGCCAGCGCGGCTGGGAACCAGCGCGGCCGCCCGGTTGAAGACGCCCGCGTAGGGCAGTCCGCAGCCGGCTCCCAGCGCCAGAATCGCGATAAACGTCAGCGCCAGGGACTGCCCCCAAGCCAGCGCGGCACAGGCGACCGCGTTCATCAGCAGGGCACCGCGCACCAGAGTCGTCATCCTCATCCTCTGGAGCAGCCACCCGCCCGCAGGCCGGCTCCCGATGCCCAGCAGCAGGACCAGCGACCCCATCAGCCCGGCCGGCTTGATCGGCACTTGAAAATCCGCCTTCAGCAGCATTGTGATCCAGGCTCCGACCACGATCACCAACCCGAACGACGCCATCTGCACCACGCCCAGCAGCCACAGTTCGGGGATCCGGACCATTTCGCCGAACTTGCCCGCTGGGCGCACGATATGCTCCGGCCGCGGTGCAGCGATTGCCCACCAGACCAAGACTGCCACCGCCACCAACGTCGAGCTGAG
>JAEHDI010000401.1 GCA_016880505.1 Bryobacterales bacterium
CTTCTGGATCGCGGGGCTGGTGACGGCGCTGTTCGCGCTCACCACGCTGAAACTGAGATGAAGGCGACGGATTTTTCGGGCGCGAGAATCGTGGTGGTGGGCATGGTCCGATCGGGCCAGGCTCTGGTCCAATTGCTGGCGCGCACCGGGGCGCGCGTCACCGCCACCGATGTGAAGCCGCTTGAAGAGCTGCCCGGCGCGGCGCGAATACTGGAGAGCGCGGGCACCGGGTTCGTCCGGCAGTCGCCGGAGGCCTTCCGGGACGCGGACTGGATTGTCGTCTCGCCGGGCGTGCCGGCCGATCTCGACCTCCTCGAAGAAGCCAGAGGCCGCGGGGTGCGGGTCATCGGCGAGGTGGAACTCGCCGGCTACTTCCTCCAGGGAAAGATTATCGGCATCACCGGGTCGAATGGCAAGACGACCACCACGGCCCTGACCGGCCACATTCTCCGCGAGTGCGGAACCCCCGTGCAGGTAGGCGGAAATATCGGCAGCGCGGTCGCCGGAATGGTGGACAGTTCACGGCCGGACCAGTGGAACGTTCTGGAGCTGTCGAGCTTCCAGCTTGAAACGACGGAACGGTTTCGCGCCCACATCGCGGTGGCGTTGAACGTCACGCCGGATCATCTGGACCGCCATCACACGTTCGAAAACTACGCGGCGGCGAAGGGCCGTCTGTTTCGGACGCAGCAGCCAGACGATTTTGCGGTCTTGAACGCGGACGACCCGGTGTGCTCAGGATACGCCGCGGGGACGGCGGGCCGGACGCACTGGTTCAGTCTGAAGCATCCGGTGGAACCCGGTCTCTGGATGGCCGGAGGCCGGCTTTTTGCCGAAGGTGAGCCTTTTCTCGAAGCAACCGAGATCCCACTGCGGGGCAGTCATAACGTCGAGAACGTATTGGCGGCGGCTGCGGCGGCGCGGCTGGCGGGCGCCCAAATGTCCGCGATCGCCGGCGCGGTCCGCACGTTTCCAGGCGTGGAGCACAGGCTGGAATTTGTCCGCACGTGGCGCGGGATCGATTTCTACAACGATTCGAAAGCAACCAACGTGGACGCGACGCTCAAGGCGATCGACGCGTTCGCGGGGCCGCTGTGGGTGATTCTCGGCGGGAAGGACAAGGGCAGCGACTATCGCCCGCTCGGCGGGCCGCTCTCGGCGAAAGCGAAGGCGGTCCTGCTCGTTGGCGCGGCCACGCCGATCATCGCGGAACATCTCCAGGGCGCCGTGCCACTGGCCGAGTGCGGCACTATCGCAACCGCCGTATCCAGAGTCGCGGCGAAGGCGTCGGCGGGCGATACGGTTCTGCTCGCTCCGGCGTGCGCGAGTTTCGATCAGTTTGAGAATTTCGAACACCGCGGCCGGGTATTCAAGGAGTTGGTGCAACAGTTGTAAAGGCGGGGGGCGCCCGCCGGAGGGATACGATGGCGCAACGAGTACAAACCGACTGGATCCTCTTCTTCACGATCCTGGCGCTGGTCGCGTTTGGGCTGCTGATGCTGTACAGCGCGTCCTCCGTGGTCGCTGAAGTCAGGTACGGGTCGAGCGGCTACTTCTTCCTGCGCCAGCTTGGCTGGGCGCTGGGGGCGATGATTCTAATGATGCTCCTGAAGCGGCGGGACTACCGAATTTTCAACAGCCCATGGTGGGCGTTCGCTTCGGTCGGCGTCGTGCTGGCGTCGCTGCTTCTCGTGTACTTCGTGGATCCGCGCGCGCACCGGTGGCTGCGGATCGGCTCGATGGGGATCCAGCCGTCGGAATTCGCCAAACCGGCGCTGATCGTATTTCTGGCCTACTTCGTGACCCGGCGCGAATCGGCCATCAATAACAAGGGTACGCTGATGCCGGCGGCGATGATGGTGGGACTCATCGCCGGCGGTGTCGTCGTGGCCGACCTGGGCACGGCGCTTGTGCTGACGGCCACTGCCGCGGCCATCTTCTACGTAGCCGGCCTGGAGCGGCGCTATTTCGTGACCGCGGCGGGCATCGCGCTCGTCTGCGTCCTCCTCGCCATCGTCTCGAAGCCGTACCGGATGGTGCGGGTTTTCGCCTACGTCGACCCGGAGTACAAGCTGCTTGAGACGCGCCTAGTCAAGATGATCGATCCCGAGGGCAAGTTCAAGCAGGTGCTCCAGAGATCGACGGCGAGCCGGGACCCGAACTATCACGTGCGCCAGTCGCTGATCGCGGTCGGCTCCGGCGGCCCTGCCGGTCTCGGTCCGATGCAGGGAAACCAGAAGCTCTTCTATTTGCCGGAAGCGCATACGGACTTCATCTACGCCGTCATCGGCGAGGAGCTCGGAATCCTGGGATGCCTGTTCGTGGTGGCGGGCTTTGTGATCATCCTTTGGAGAGGGTTTCGACTCTACCTTCGCGCGCCGGACCACTTCGGACGATATCTCGCCCTCGGCGTGACGACCATGATCGTGGTGCAGGCGTTCTTCAACGTCAGCGTCGTCCTGGGCATGGTGCCACCGAAGGGAATTCCGCTGCCGATGATCAGCTACGGCGGCAGTTCCCTGCTGAGCACGCTGGTGTCCCTCGGCATGCTCCAGAGCGTGAGTGAGCATTCCGGATGAGCGAGGGGTTGACCTTCGTGATGGCGGGCGGGGGAACGGGCGGTCACGTCATACCCGCCCTCGCGGTGGCCCGGGAACTCCGGAAGCGCGGCCACCAGGCGGTATTTGTGGGAACCCGGCGCGGGATGGAGGCGAAACTGGCGCCGGCGGAGGGTTTTCCGATCGAGTGGATCGAGATCGGGGGGCTGAAGCGCGTCGGCGCCGGGCAGACCGTGAGAACGCTTTGGCAACTGCCACGAAGCGCGGCGCGGGCGGCTGCGGTACTTCGCGGAAGGAAGGCAGCGGCGGTGTTCAGTATGGGCGGATACGTTGCGGGACCGGTCATGCTTGCGGCATGGTGGCGTCGCGTCCCGATGGTGCTCATGGAGCCCAACGCCATCCCCGGCATGACGAGCCGGTGGATGGGCCGCTTCGTCGAACGCGCGCTGTTGAGCTTCCCCGAGGCGGCAGCCGGCTTTCCAGTGGGACGGACGGAGCTGACCGGACTGCCCGTGCGCGGCGAGTTCTTCGCGATCCCGCCGAAAGCAAGAGAATCGAGACTGACGGTGCTAATCACCGGCGGCAGCCGCGGCTCTCGCAGGCTCAACCAGGCCGCTCGCGAGAGCTGGCGGTTCTTTCGCGAGGCCGCCTTTCCGGTGCGGCTGCTTCATCAAACGGGACCGCAGGATCACGCCGAACTCGAGCGTGGCTTCCACGAATCCGGTCTCGATGGAGAGGTGACGCCCTTCATCGAGGACATGCCGGCGGCGTTCGCGCGCGCCGACCTGCTGGTCTGCCGTTCCGGCGCCGGGGCGGTCGCCGAACTGGCGGCCGCGGGAAAGCCGGCGATCCTGGTTCCCTTTCCGTTCGCAGCGGATCAGCACCAGTTGCGAAACGCCGAGGCGATCGAGCGCGCGGGCGCGGCGAGGCTGGTGCCCGACGCCGAGCTGACCGGCGAGCGGCTGTTTCGGGAAACGGCGCAGATGGCGGCAGAGGAGGGGCTGCTGGAGCGCATGGGACGGGCGGCACGGGGCTTGGCGCGCCACGGAGCCGCCGAGCGCGCCGCCGATCTGCTCGAGGAACTCGGGGCAGCCTGTCGAAAACCGTTGACACGGCACCCGAAAAGCCGAAACAATACGATATAAAAATGTTTTTCAGACCCCAGCATGTGCACTTCATCGGGATCGGGGGAATCGGCATGAGCGGAATCGCCGAGGTGCTGCTGAACCTCGGCTACCAGATCAGTGGTTCCGATGCGAAGCTCAGTCCGATTACCGCGCGGCTAGCCGGGCTGGGGGCGCGAATCGTGGAAGGACATGCCGCGGAAAACATCGGCGGCGCAAAAGCGGTGGTGGTCAGCTCGGCGATCGACCAGCGGAACCCGGAACTCGAAGAGGCACGGAGGCTTCAGATCCCGATCATCCAGCGCGGCGAGATGCTGGCCGAGTTGATGCGGCTGAAGTACGGGATCGCCGTCGCCGGGAGCCATGGGAAAACCACCACAACCTCGATGACCGCGACCCTGCTCAGCCACGCGGGTTTGGACCCGACGGTCGTCGTCGGCGGACGGGTGGGGACCATGGGGGGCGCAAACGCCCGGGTTGGCCGGAGCGATTTTCTGGTTGTGGAATCCGACGAGAGCGACCGGTCTTTTCTTAAGCTGGCGCCGATACTGGCGATCGTCACCAACATCGACCGCGAACACGTGGACTGCTATGCGACGATCGAGGACACTCTCGCGGCTTTTGTCGAGTTCGTCAATAAAGTGCCGTTTTATGGGGCTGCCATCCTGTGCCTCGATGACGAAAACGTGCAGCGGATCCTGCCGTCGGTCAGCCGCAGAGTGGTCACTTACGGGACCAGCGCGCAGGCGGACCTGACCGCCGGCGACATCGACTGCGGACCGGCGTCGAGCGACTTCACATTGCGCTACCGCGGAGCGGACCTGGGGCGCTTCCATCTCCCGGCGGCCGGAATGCACAACGTGCTGGACGCCACCGCCGCCGTCGCGGTGGGGCTCGAACTGGAGGTCAAGCCCGATACGATGCGGGTGGCGCTCGGCGAGTTCGGCGGCGTCGACCGGCGTTTTCAGTTGCGCGGCCGGGAGCGGGGCGTAAGCGTGATCGACGACTACGGGCACCATCCGACCGAGATCCGGGCGACGCTTGCCGCGGCCCGCCTCGGCGGTTACCGGAGAGTCCACGTGATCTTCCAGCCGCATCGTTACACGCGCACACTGCACCTGATGGATGATTTCGCGCGGGCGTTCCATCAAGCGGACACGGTGTACGTGCTCGACATCTACGCGGCGTCGGAGAAACCGATCGAAGGGGTCACCGCGGAGGCGCTGGTGGAGCGCATCCGCGCTTTCGGGCACCGCGGAGCGGAGTACGCGGGGAAGATAGACCGGGCTGTCTCCTCGGTATTCGCGGCGGCCGGCGACGGCGACCTTGTGCTGACGCTGGGAGCGGGCAACGTCTGGCAGGTGGGAGAAGCTCTTCTCGAACTCCTGCGAGGTAGGAACTAGCATGGCTCGGAAACAAAACGCCGAATCGGCGCCGCGC
>JAEHDI010000402.1 GCA_016880505.1 Bryobacterales bacterium
CGTAGGCCTGGTCATCGGTGCTCGTGTTCAGCTTGTCAAACAGTACCGCCGTGGCGGCGATTGGCATGCGGGAGCCGGGTACGGCCGGATCGTTCGGAAACGTGGGCGTCCGCGGCAGGAAAGAAGGGCCGCCACGGTCCACCGAGAAGTCCGTGATCTGCTGCGGCGTTCCCTCGTCCAGGAGCACGAAGTCTTCTCGGGTGAGGCCTGAAACAGGATCGCCCTTCCGGTCGTGCACGAGAACGTGGACCTGCACCAGGCGGGTGGTGACACGGATCACAGGGGCCGGCGCGGGCTTATCCGGTTGCACCGGGGGCGGCGCGACTTGGGCGGGTGGTGGCGCGAGTTGAACGGGTTTTGAAGCGGCTTGCACTGGTTGTGGCGCGGCAACGGGTGGGACGGGTTCGGCGGCGGCTTTCGCAACCAGTGCGGGCTGCGCCGTTTCATCTTGTGTCTCCCAGATCATCCGTAACCCGCGAGAGACGCGAAGCCGGTTGGCCCAAACGCGGAACACGCCATGGGGCGACAGCGGGTCGGAGTCATCGATGTCGAGGCCGCTCGATTCGATGCCCCTGCTGGTCGGCGGCGCACCGTAGAAGGCCGGCTCCTTGCGCTCCCACACTTTCAACAGCGGACCGGCCAGGCGGGCCCGGAAACGCACACGGGTGTTGGCGAAGGTCAACGATGAGAACTCCAGACCCACGATGTACAGCTTCGCGGGCTCGCCATACCGCTCGAGCCGGCGGATCCGGCCGGAGAGCGTGGCACCCTTGGGCAGAGAGAGGCTGCCGGTCTTGACCGCACGGTCCAGCCGGGCGGTGATTTGGTCGCCGACGGCCGACTGCTCAAAGCTGATTGGAGATTCCAGCTTTGCCTCGAGCGCGATGCCGGCAGGGAGTGTCAGCTCCCGGGCTTCGGCGACAGCGGCGGGCGCGGCGGCGGCTGGCAGATCGAAGGAGATGGACGATTCGGCCGTGTACTGCCGGCAACCCGTAAGCCGGGTCACGTTGCGATGTTCGTTACCCTCCGCATCGATCATGGTCAGCTCGGCAGATTGGGGAAGCAGGAACTCAGCCGAACCGATGCCTGTGCGCGCGTACTGAATCACATTGGTGACGGACGCGACGGGGAGGTCACTCTCGCCGGCCCGGACCTCAAGCCGCTGCATCTCCAGCGCTTCGGGGTCGATCCAGATAGAACCGGAGTAGGGCACAACGGCCTCGCGGCCTCTGACGTTTACTTTGTAAGTGCTGGCGGCCAGGGGTACCTGGAAACTGTACTGGAGCATCCGGCGGCCGTCGATGACGTGCTCGCCAGCAAAAGCCAGAACCGGTGCTGACGAGCGGAAAAGACTATGGGTCCAACTGCCAAAACTGCCAAAGCCGGAAGCGCCGCCGGAGACCATCTGGTCCGGGGACGAATACTCAAACTTCGCCGAACCGGGCCAGGCGAACATCTCCTTGAGTCCGATGTAAGCCACGTCCAGCCGGATTCTGTCGCGAAAGAGCAGGTTCTGCCGAGGCAGCTTTGCGGAACGCTCGATCGTCTCCTGGCAGAAGTAGTCCGGCAGGCGATCGAGGTTTTCCGCCATCCGCTGTCGGACGCGGCTGAGGAGTTCCAGTTCCCGGCCGCTTTGACGCTCCTGCGCGGCGCAGGTGAGGACCACGGGCGCCGAAACGATTCCCCATACGAGAACCGCCGCGAGCGCCGGTTTCATGGCGATCTGATTATAGCGCCTTAAGAGAGAATGAGCACCTAGATTCCCGCAAACCTCCCGCTTTTGGCTTGCATCAACACCCTCGCGGTCGGCTGTATCCGGACGGAGTCGATTTCCCGGAGCCGTCCGAGGAGTTTCTCGAGATAGGCAGGACGGATCGGTCCCCAGCCCTCCTCGTCAAGGCCGTGCAGGTTGTAGACCATCCAACCGGAAGGCTGGGCCAGGAGTTTATCCACATACTCATCCACGTGTTTCTCCGCGTTGTCCGGGCCGAAACCTCCCGTTGTGATTTTCACGGTAGCCGGCTTCGGAAGAGGATTGAGTATCCCGCCCGTCGTGCGAAATGCCATGACCACCGACGGCAGCCATTCCTCCAGTTCCGGCGAGGACTGGTTATACGGGAAATTGAATACCGCCTTCTTCGCGTCGAACCCGCGCAACTCCTTGGAGAATACGTCAATGCACTTTCGAATGAGGTCCTTGGCCTCTTCGGGTGGCAGGCTGGCGAGATGGGCATGACGGTAACCGTGAGGCATGATCTCGTGACCACGGTCCTGAAGCTCGTTCCACGCGCCGAAGTCCCCGAACTGCTCCTGTTTCATGTAGTCGTCACGCACCTGATTGCCGGGCATGTGAGCGGACGCGATGATGTTGAAACAGGCCGAGAGGCTGAACTTCTCATAGATCTCAGCGATGCGGAGGAATGACTTCTTGAACCCGTCATCGAAGCTCAGGCTCACGATGTGCAGCTTGCCGGTTTCCGCTGACAAGAGGCGGGCCGGGATCGCCGCCGAAGCCGCCGTGCCGATCGTTCTGACGAAATCCCGACGTTTCACGAGTTTTCCTGTCCCGTTACCAGCTTGTACATGCAGCGTTCGGGAATGCCGCGGTCGCTGGGGCGGGCTCGACCGGGTTTCTTTCATCAACCTTGCTCGCCGTTCCGAAAAC
>JAEHDI010000403.1 GCA_016880505.1 Bryobacterales bacterium
ATGCACATTTGGGCCGCGATCCGGGAAGCACCGCTGTCTTTGTCTTGGATGCCGGCGGGGTTGATTGTGGACTTTCCCCCAGCCGGAACGCCAAAATAGAAGTCAAAGCGAGTCCGGAAAGGGGTCTGACACCATGGAACGTCGGCAGTTCATCAATCGAGCCGTGATGGCCGCGGGTCTCCCGGTCGCCCGTGGCCTCGCGGAGGAATCGTCGAAGAAGAAGCTAGGGATTCCTGGGCCGTACCCCGGCCGCGTCGTTGCGGTGCGGCATCCGGCTAGTGTGATCTCCGGAGCCTACCAGCGCGAACCGGTCCGCGCGATGATGCGCCGGGGCATGATGGAACTGACCGGTGCGCCCGCCTGGACGGATGCCTGGCGTGTCTTCTTCGAGCCCGGCGATGTCGTCATCATCAAGGTGAACCCCGTCGGCCAGCCCTATCTGATTTCCGCGCCGGAGGTGTTCCAGGAGATCGTCGCGGGGCTCGAGGAAGCCGGAGTCAAGCGGAAGGACATCATCGCCTACGACCGCTACTACGATCAGTTCCTGGGCGGCGGCTTCGACAAATGGCTGCCGGAGGGCGTTCGCTGGAGCTATGCGACTAAGAAGGTCGCTCCGTTCCAGTTGGATATGGAAGGATACGACCCGGACCACTACATGGAGATGGCGCTGGTGGAGGCCAAGGCGAATCCCGCTAATCCCCATCACCGCCGGTCCTACGTGGCTCGCCTGCTGACGAAGGAAGCAAACAAGCTCATCAATCTCGGCGTGGTGAAGCATCACCAGTCGGCGGGAGTCACGATCGCTCTCAAGAACTTGTCGCACGGTCTCGTGAACAACGTCGCCCGCAGCCACGTGAGCAGCTCGAACAACTCCTGCGGGATGTTTATCCCGACCGTCATCGACATTCCGGTGATCAAGCAGAAGAGCGTTCTGAACATCATCGACGGCGTCAAGGCGGCCTACCACGGCGGGCCTGGCAGCAGGGTAGGCAAGTACCTCTGGGAACACAAGACCCTGTACTTCGCGACTGATCCCGTCGCGGTGGATACCATCGGTCTGGGCGTCATTGACGACAAGCGCGTGCAGGCCGGCATGCAGACGATCGCACTCGCTCCAGCCGACGAGGACAGCGTGTTCGTTCGGATGCAGCCGGAGCACATCGAGCTCACCGGCCTGCTCGGCCTCGGCGTGAGCGACCCCGGCAAGATCGACCTGAAGACCGTTTCGCTGGGCTGAGGGGAATCGTCGGAACCGACCGAGCGTTATGGCTCCCTAACGGTGCCGATCAGGCGCGCCGTAAAGCGTCGCCTGGATCGGCGGGTTCGGCGATGCTCATGTGCTGGCGTACACATTAATTCGACGGAACGTCTCAAAGCACCTTCCGTCGGCCTGCTGTGTCTCCTCGATCATCCTTCTGACAACATATTCCCGAAATGCGCCCTTCTTCCTATCGGAGACGCGAACGAGGAACGGCACAAGACTGGGTTGGTCGATCCAGTTCGTCATCTGTTCTGCGTTCTGAAAGAACCTGTCGGCGTTCTCGCCCCAGACTCGCGCACCGCCCAGTCCGCTTGCTTTCACCACGGCGGAATACTCATCGACGGATGGCATGTACCACGGACACACGAACTCGCTGAAGTAATCCGCGAACGCCTCCAGCAACATTGCTTCCCGAATAACCTTATAGAAATGGGAGCAGTTTCCCTCTCCAGCGAAGTTGAAGCGAAGCCTCCCGCCAACGCACAGGGCGCGGTTGACGTTACGGAGCAGGATGCCGTGATCTTTGACCCAGTGGAGTGTGGCATTCGAGAACACGACATCGAACTGTTCGACGAAATCCATATCGTTGATGTCCATCACGAGGAATGTCAGGTTCCTTCTGCTTTTCCGTTGCGCTGCGTCAATCATGCCATGGGAAGCGTCGATGCCGATCACTTCGCCACTGGGAACAAGATCCGCAAGCTGTGCGGTGAGAGTGCCATCGCCGCAGCCAAGATCAAGAACCCGCTCGGTTCCCTGCAGGGAGAGTTCCGCAATGAGCTTCGCTCCCCATTCCTTTTGGTGAGTGGATGCCCTCTCGTATTTCTTGCCGTCGAACTCGTGCGTCATCTGCTTTCCTGCCGAACTTATTCTTAGGCCGACCTGGATGAAACCGATCCTGCCGGCCAGGCGTTGACTACAAGACAGCGGAACAGAACGGGGCGGGCAATCCACGCCCGCCCCGTTCCGTTGGTCAAGAGAGGATTACCAGGTTAAGCGCGCCCCGAGTTGCATTTCCCTCGGGTAGAAAAAGGCATAGCCGGGAGCGGATGACCGCGTCGAGACGATGCCATCGCTGCAAGTTGCACATCCGCGGAAGAAGTTGTTGGGAGCGTTGAACACGTTGAAGGCATCGGCCTTGATCTGGAGCACGACGCGCTCGGTGATCGGGATGCGCTTGGAAAGCTGCGCATCCATGCTCCACTGGCGGACGCTGGGGAAATACTGATTGCGCCATGGGTGCAAGTTGTCGTTGTAGGCGGTGCGAATCCGGGAGCCGTCGTTCAGCGTGACAGTGACGTC
>JAEHDI010000404.1 GCA_016880505.1 Bryobacterales bacterium
AGTGCACTGAGTGCAAGAATCGGAACTATACAAGTACCAAGAACAAGAAGACGGTAACGGAGCGGATCGAGCTTAAGAAGTTCTGTCCCCATTGCCGCAAGCATCAGGTGCACCGTGAGATAAAATAGAAGGGACGAGGCGTGCTTCTGCCCTTCACGCAGGGGCGTAGGTTTAACGGTAGACCAGCGGTCTCCAAAACCGCGAGTGGGGGTTCGAATCCCTCCGCCCCTGCCAGAGAACATTCCCGTCGCTCAACAGCCACGGCAAATTGAAAACTATGGAAGAGAGCAAGAGCTTGGTTCAGCGCGTTTCGGGCTGGCCTGTCGCGATCAAGGAATACACCCAGGAACTACAGCTCGAGATGCGCCGTGTGACGTGGCCGGCCTGGAAGCAGGTGCGGGCGACGACCGGGGTGGTAATCGCGTGCGTGTTTGTGTTTGCGGCCTACTTCTGGATCGTGGACTTTATCCTGCAACGGTCCGTTGGAAAGGTCTTCGAGACGTTCAGCAAGTAGTGCAGGGAGCAGACCGTGGAAGAGAAAGATCTCGAGAATCTCGGGGAAGAGGATACCGGCGTGAAAGCGCCGGAGCCCGGTGCGGAGCCCCTCCCCGAGGAACCGGAAACGAAAGGCGCCTCCTCCGGCGAGTCCTCCGACGCTGCCGGCGCGGAAGCGTCGGCTCAGATTCCCCCGGAAGCGGCAGTGAGCGAACCCTCTTCCAAACAGTGGTATATCCTCCATACGTATTCGGGTTTTGAGCAGAAGGTCGCCGACTCACTGCGGGGCCGCGGCGAAGCGTTCGGGTTCGCTGACAAGATCGGGCAGCTCCTGATCCCGACCGAGGAGGTTGTGGAACTCCGCGGCGGCAAGAAAGTGACCAGCAAGCGGCTGCTTTATCCGGGCTACGTGCTCGTTGAGATGGAAATGAACGACGAGCTATGGCACGCCGTGAAGTCGACGCCGCGCGTCACCGGTTTCGTCGGCGGTGGGAACACGCCCGTGCCTCTCACGGCGGACGAGGTGAACCAGATCCTGTATCGGCAGTCCTCGTCGGCGGAGAAACCGCGTCCGAAGATGTCTTTCGAGAAGAGCGAGATGGTGAGGATCGTCGACGGCCCCTTCGCAAACTTCTCCGGCAAGGTGGACGAGGTGAACACCGAGCGAAACACACTGCGCGTTCTGGTGACGATCTTCGGCCGAGCGACGCCGGTCGAACTGGACTTTCTGCAGGTGGAGAAGATTTAGACGAGCCACGGGGCGCTAACGGATTGCGGAATCAAGAATCCGCCTCGGCGCACCGTGCGGTGAAAGGTGTTGAAGAATGGCGAAGAAGGTTACTGGACAGGTTAAGCTGCAAATTCCGGCCGGGAAGGCGACTCCTGCTCCGCCGGTTGGTACGGCGCTCGGTCCGCAGGGCGTCAACATTATGGAGTTTTGTAAGGCGTTCAATGCGAAAACGTCGGGCAAAGACCAGGAGGGGTTGATCATCCCGGTCGTGATCACGATCTACAACGACCGCTCCTTCACCTTCATCACCAAGACTCCGCCCGTGCCGGTGCTGATCAAGCGCGCGGTGAACCTCGCCAAGGGGTCCGCGGAACCGAATAAGAATAAGGTGGGCCGGATCACCGAGAAGCAGGTGGAGGAAATCGCGAAGATCAAGATGCCGGACCTGAACTGCTTCACGCTCGAGGCCGCGATGCAGTCCGTCAAAGGCACCGCTCGCAGCATGGGAGTGGACGTCGTCTAGGAGGGGTTCCGGTTGAAGGGCGGACCTTCGGTCTGCTATACTCTTAGCTCCGCCTGAAAGTTCGTCTTGTGGAAACCATGGGAGGCAGGGGTCTGAACGAATCCTGCCGTTAGGACCAGGAGAACAATGGCTCGCAAACAAGGAAAGAAGTACGCATCCGCCGCTCAGCAGATTGAGCGCAGACCCTACACCCTGGAAGAGGCGGTACCTCTTGTCCAGCGGCTCAAGTTCGCCAAATTCGACGAGACTGTCGAACTCCACATGCGTCTCGGCGTCGATCCGAAGCACGCCGACCAGATGGTGCGTGGCACCATCGTTTTGCCCAACGGTTTGGGAAAATCCAAAAAAGTCCTGGTGATCGCCTCCGGCGACAAGCAGAAGGAAGCGGAAGAGGCTGGCGCCGACTTCGTGGGCGGCGAAGACATGGTCGCGAAAATCCAGCAGGAGAACTGGACTGACTTTGACGCCGTCGTCGCCACCCCGGACATGATGCGGTCCGTGGGCCGGCTAGGAAAGGTGCTCGGCCCCCGTGGCCTCATGCCCAACCCAAAGACCGGCACGGTGACCGTGGATGTCGCTAGGGCCGTTAAGGAAGTGAAGGCAGGTAAGGTTGAGTTCCGGGTCGACAAGACCGGCTCTATCCACGTGCCCGTCGGTAAGGCCAGTTTCGCCGGTGACAAGCTGCTGGAGAATACCCAGACGTTGATTCAGGCCATCCTGAAGGCGAAGCCGTCAGCCGCAAAAGGCAAGTACGTGCGGAGCGCGACCGTGTGCTCAACGATGGGGCCCGGCGTTGCACTGGATGTGACGCCGTTCAATGCCAAGGCCGTTTAGCCGCTAGCAGGGGAAGCCCATGAAAAAGAGAGAAGACAAGCGGAAGGAAGTCGAGTCGCTGCGCAAGGAGCTGGAGCGGGTGGATCACCTGTTCGTGGCCGGCTTCGAAAGACTGAAGGTCGGCCAGGACTTCCAGCTTCGCAAAATCGTCCGGTCCGCGGGCGGCCGGTACAAGGTCATAAAGAACAACCTCGCGGCGAAAGCCGCAGAGGGGACGAAGGCGGAGGACCTGATGAAGGGCCTCGCCGGAATGACGTCGCTCGCCTACACAGGGGCGGACCCGGTGGCGCTGGCGAAGGTGCTCACAGCCTACGCGAAAGAAAACCCGACGTTCCAGTTCAAGGCGGGCATGGTGGAAGGACGGGTAATCGACGTCCGGACCGTCGGGGAACTGGCGTTGCTGCCCTCTCGCGAGGAGATGTTCGGGAAACTGCTTTATCTGATCCAGGCTCCGGCACAGCGGCTGGTGTCGGCGATCAACGGAGTCGGGCGCAACCTGGCGGTGGTCGTCGACCAGGCGTGCCAGGAGAACAAGTTTACTGCGTAGGGCCGGTGACCCGTGACCGGTGGTCCGGTGATTTTTCGGGCCGTGTTTGCACGGGTCGCAGGCTACAAGCTGCAGGCAGAAGGAGTTCAAGGAAGAGAACATGGCGGATATCAACGCGATTGCGGAACAGATCCAGGGGCTGACGCTGCTCGAGGCATCTCAGCTCGTGAAGTTGCTCGAAGAGAAGCTGGGCGTGTCGGCCGCTGCGGCGGCCGTGGCGGTGGCGGCCCCCGCGGGTGGCGGGGCGGCTGCGCCCGCGGCGGAGGAGAAGACCGAGTTCACGGTGGTCCTGACGGCTGCCGGCGCGAACAAGATCAACGTCATCAAGGCTGTTCGCGAAGTCACCAGCCTCGGCCTGAAGGAGGCCAAGGACCTCGTGGACGGCGCTCCTAAGCCCGTCAAGGAAGGCATCTCAAAGGAAGAAGCCGAGACGATCAAGAAAAAGTTCGTCGAGGCCGGCGCCACGGTCGAGGTGAAGTAGGGCTCCCAACCGGCAATCCGCGGCCCGCGCAAGGACCCGGTGGACAATTCGTTCCACTCCAGGTACTTGGCAGCGGGCCTTGGTGGAGCATTTGACCGAACTGGCGACGTCTGCTAGACTGTTAAATGTCTCAACCGGAGTCGAGCCCGGACTATCGCCTGTGAATCACTCTTGCTGCGTAAGCGGCAGTAGTTTGTCTGCAGCTGGGCTGGGTGCGTCTGTACCCTCGTCGCATGGGGTGTACGTGCGCCTTCACTCTGGTCCGTATTTCCGCTCGTCTCACACATCACAAGAGTTCCAGTTTGCCCCGCCGCGCGCGCAGCGCGGCGTTCTTATGGGCTATATAGATCGGGTGGGCAGCCCGTCATCCCCGCGTTCTAGCCCGCCCGCGGCCGCTAGTGCTTGAACTTGGACCTTCGG
The DNA here is from genome assembly GCA_016880505.1 of Bryobacterales bacterium. Taxonomy (GTDB): domain Bacteria; phylum Acidobacteriota; class Terriglobia; order Bryobacterales; family Bryobacteraceae; genus JAEHDI01. The sequence goes on from JAEHDI010000404.1 coordinate 4,031, forward strand.
GTCATTGCCGTCTGGCTTTTAGGAGTGCAAAATGCAGAATCCTGCGAGTA
>JAEHDI010000405.1 GCA_016880505.1 Bryobacterales bacterium
ACACAGGCTAAAGCCTGTGCTACTGGGAGTAACAGCTGAGGCAGGCTAAAGCCTATGCCACGGGGGAGCGATGGCGTTATTGTCGGACGGCACCATATCCACGCTCGGAGATCTGCGGGATTACGAGAGCGCAATCTTCGAGTTAGCCAGCACGGAGCAGATCGACCTTTCGCGGAAGCTGGCGCTGGCAAAGCAGGAAATCGAAGTGGAACTGACGGACTTCCTGCTGCGCCAGTCGATGCATCAGGCGGATGGGTCCGCCGAGGCGCGGCCGGACCTGGGCAGGGTGGTAGTGACACCCGCATTGCGGCAGTGGCACACGTACCACGCGCTTGCCCTCTCATACAGAGACGCTTACAGCACCCACTACAACGACCGTTACCTCGGTAAGTGGAAGGGTTACGAGCGACTCGCTAGCGAAGCCTCCCGGAAGTCCTTTGACATCGGTATCGGGCTGGTTTACGACCCGATCCCGAAAGCGGCGCCGGCTCGGCTTAGCGCGACCGCCGGAAGCTCGCCGGGAGGAACTTACTGGGTCCGCGTGGCTTGGACGGGAGCGTCCGGCCAAGAGGGGGAGCCGAGCGACCCGGTGTATCTGACCGTAACAGAAGACTCGGCGCTTGCGGTCGAAGCAACAGACGCTCCCGTGAACGCAACCGGCTGGAACGTCTACGCAGGGATCACATCGGACTCCGTGGAGTTGCAGAATGCGACGCCGCTGCCCGCGGGGACCAATTGGGTGATGCCGCCGGAGGGAATCGCCAGGGGAAGGCAGCCAGGCGAGGGACAGCCGGCGGCGTACTTCGTGACGCTTCGCCGGGTTCTGCAGAGAGGGTAGCAGCATGGCACAGGTAGAGAGCAAAAGCACGGGCAAAGTCTTGAGTCTGCTGCAAGAGCCGGTGGGACTCCCGTATTTCGTGACGTCGATCGCGGACCGGGAGGGGGTGCGGCTACCGGCGATCGAGCCGAGACAGGTGATCCCGCAGAACATCACGCCCGAGGCGGTCGAACGCTCGGCGGGAGCGACGTACCCGGCCATTTATGTGTACTGCGAGAAGCTGGCGAACAGCCTACGGGAAAAGTTCCGTACGTTCTCCGGCACGGCAAGAATGGCGGTCGAGGTCAGGGTATCCCAAGACCGGCTGGAGGGTCTGGAGAGGAAACTCTCCCTCTATGTCGAAGCGGTGACGGACGTGCTGGACGCCCGGCGTGGGGACTGGGGACAGGGGTTGTTCTACACCGGCGGGTACGAGGTGGCGTTCGGGCCGACCAAGCACGGCGGAAAGAATTTCATTCAGACGGCGAAGGTTGGGTTCGACGTGCAGGTGAGCGTGGGGTGAGAGACTGCCGAAAAGCGGAAGCGTCGGGGTGGGAGGGGTAGGAAATCATGTCGTGTTACATAGCATCCACTAATAACCGCTTCTACACGGCGGTGGAGCAGACTTACGGCGCCGTGCCGGCGATCGATGCCGGCCACAGGTTTCCGGCGGTCAAGCTGTCGATCCGGCAGGCGCCGGACGGGGTGCAGCGCAAGGACAAAACGGGCAGCCGGACGTTCTTCGGTCTCCCGCCGCATACACGGAACCAGACGACGTTCGAGCTGCGGACGTACATGACTGGATGGGGCGACCAGAGCCGGGAACCGGCGTACGGGCCGATGTTTCAGGCGGCGCTCGGCGGTGCGCCACTGTTCTTCAACGGTGCGCTTGCCGGCTCGGGAGCAGCAGGCAGGATACTTCCGTTCTCGCAACCGCACGGCCTCGCACCCGGGCAGGCGGTGACATTCGGCGGCGAGATCCGATTCGTCACGGCAATTGCCGACGATTTCGCCGTGCAACTGAATGCGCCGTTCACGATGCTGCCGGTCGAAGGGTCGCCGGCCGGGGCAACGGTGACTTACTCACCGGCAACGAAGCTGAAGAGCGCCAGCATTTTCGATTACTGGAGCCCGGGCGAGGCGGTGCAGCGAATCCTGTGCGGGGCCGGGGTCGACAAGATGGGGGTCCGGGTTAATGGGGACTTCCACGAGTTCACATTCAGCGGCGCGGCGGCGGATGTGCTCGACAGCAGCAGCTTTGCGGCCGGGCAGGGGCAACTGGAGAGCTTCCCGCCGGAGCCGGCGCCAGGGATCTTCGACTATACGATCATTCCCGGACATCTCGGGCAGGCGTGGCTTGGGACCGCTCCGGACCGATTCTTCACCATCACAGAAGCCGAGATCTCCCTGGACAACGACCTGGACCTGCGGGCGAGGGAGTTCGGCGCCAACAGGCCACGGTGTATCGCTGCCGGGATGCGAAACGTACAGGTGGATTTCAGCCTCTACGAGCAGGACAACGAGGCCACGAAGGCGCTGTACCAAGCGGCGCGGCAACGATCGCCGATCGAGGTCATGTTCCAGCTGGGGCAGGAGGCCGGGCAGTTGTTCGGCGTGTACCTGAAGAGCTTCGTGCCGGAGGTGCCGGAGTTCGACGACAGCGAGAAGAGGCTGGCGTGGAGGTTCGCGAGCTGCCGGGCGCAGGGGACGATGGACGACGAAATCTACGTGGCGTTCGGGTGAGGCTGGGAATGGAGAAGGAAAAGCGCGGATGGGGTATACAAGCTGCGTGACGATTGAGTCGCAGTGCCGGCCGGGGGTGTCGCTGACGATCCGCAGGATGTCGTTCGGCAGAAGGATCGAGCTGACGCGGCAGATTCGGGAACTCGCGCGGAAGATCGAGTTTCTGGAGGCGGGCAGCGACACGGGGGAGAAGATCGAAGCCGCGCTGCTCAGGGCCGAGGTTGAGCGGTTGTATCTGACGTGGGGCCTCGTCAGGGTGGAGGGACTGGAGGTGGACGGGGCGACGGCCACTCCCGAGTCCCTCCTCAACGAGGGGCCGGAGGACCTCTGCCGGGAGGCCATCAGAGCCATCAAAGCCGAGTGCGGGCTGACGGACGCCGAACGAAAAAACTGATCGTCGCCTTCCATTTCTGTTCCCAGGACCAGGCCGGGTGGAGGTGCGACGCATGCAGGGCGAAGGGTCTGGAGATGAAGCGGCGATGCGGGTTTCTGCCGAGGGCGCTTGAGACGAGAGAGCGGGTGGTTTGGGTGAAAGGC
>JAEHDI010000406.1 GCA_016880505.1 Bryobacterales bacterium
AGCGGTTTTGTCCGCCAGAAGGGCCTGGCTTTCGATGATAGCGGGCGGCTGGTTATCGAAGAACTCGACCGCGGCGCCAAGGTCGGAGGCCTCCCGGGCGGGATCGGAGATGGCCGACACGTAGTCGAAGTCGAACTCCTCCGCCGTGCGGAGCTGCGCCTCGACCATCACGCGGTGGTCGGTCGCGTAGCGCCCGTAGTGCACCCCGATCCGGTCGGCAGCGAACATCATCGTGATCGGCATCAAGGGCAGGCAGTCCACCGGACGGCCGTCGATCATTGCGAGAATCCGCTCTCGGCCGTTCATGCGTCTTCCGCCGCGATGATGCCGTTGTCCAGCTTGACGACGATGCGCTGGCCGGGCTGAACCACGAGAAAATCGCCGTCGTCCCATGGGCCGTCCGCCAGTGTCCGGAACAGACGCAGATCGCCCTGAACTTTCTCGAACGCCCAGCCTCTTTGCGCCGCCTCCCCGCGAACCTCGCGCTCGAAACTGCCGTCCGGTTCGACCCCCATCTCAATGTAGGTGAACTGCCGGTAGTGCTTGGTCAGCTCCTCGTAGAGATACCGGGCGTCGTCCTCTCCGTACTTGGCCACCAGTTCCTCGTAGGAGAACGTCATCTGGCGGTCGAGCATGTGGAGATTCTTTCCGCGCTCGATCCAACCGGTCGTCTTGAAATACACGCCCGGGTGGCTGTTGAAATAGTCGAGATACCGCCGGCGGCTGCCGAGGAAAAGAGTAATACAATCGTGCGCTCGCGGAACGACGACCGGAATTGTCCGCGCCACAAGGCCGCCAATGCCATTTCCGCAGAGGGCATACCCCAGCAGGACGGCTTCATACTTAGAGGCGTCGACGCGATCGATCGTCTCCTGGAGGCGTTTGCGCATTCCGTCACTGCCCATGTCGTGGAGACCTTTGGGCAGAAACTCAGCGTCCACCTGGTTCACCGAGTGGGAGACCACCGCACAGAGCTCACGGTACAGAACTTCACAGGCGATCAGCTTCAGACGCATAGAGACCCAGGAAAAAGGCATTGTACCGAAGGCTTGGGGGTGCCTGTGCGGTACCAGCCACGCTCATTGACAAGAGGGTCGCTTGCCGCGAGACCTCGCAGCGCCGGAGCGGTTCAGCCGCGAACCGCCTGGCAGACGGCACGGATGAATTCCGGTGTGGTGCCGCAGCAGCCGCCGATGAAGGACGCGCCCGCCTCGATCAACGCCGGTACGTGGGAGGCGAACTCGGCGGCCGTGGTCGTGTAAACGGTTTTCCCTGCGTCGAGTTCGGGAAGCCCGGCATTGGCTTTGATCCAGATCGGGCGATCCGTGGCCGCTTTCAGCCGGCGGCAGACCGGCACATAGCCCTCGATACCCTGCCCGCAGTTCGAGCCGATCACGTCGGCGCCGGCTTCGGCCAGTTCCTTCGCGATTTGCTCGGGCGTGCTGCCCATCATGGTCCGGTCCTTGTTTCTGCCAGTATCGAAAACCATGCAGGCGACTACGGGAAGTCCGGTCGCAGCGGCTGCACGGACGGCGATGACGGCCTCGGCGAGGTCCGACATGGTTTCGATAACGATGGCGTCCGGCCGGCCTGCGGCGAGCGCCTGCGCTTGTTCTTCGAAGGCTCCGGCGAGTTGCTCTTCAGTGACCTCACCGCTCATCAACAGCTTGCCGGACGGTCCCATCGAGGCGAAGACGAAGGCGCCACCATCCGCCGCCGTTTGCGAGATCCGGACGCCAGCCAGGTTGAGTTCGGCGGTCTGGGCGGCGAGTCCGTGGGCTTCGAGCGTAATACGGTTGGACCGGAAGGTATTGGTTAGGATGACACGGCTTCCCGCGTCGACGTAGCTGCGAGCGACATCTTCCACAAGCCCGGGACGCGAGACATTCCAGGTGTCGGCAAGCTCGCCGGGCGTCAGGCCTAGCGCCTGAAACTGCGTGCCCCAGGCGCCGTCAGTGACCACCGGTCCGCCGGCGATCAGTTGTTCCATCAGGGGCTTCACTTCGCGACTAGGCGGCGGGCAATCTGCACAGCGACGTTTGCGTTCTCGCCGTATCCGTCGGCGCCGATCTCGTCTGCGTACTGCTGGGTCACCGGAGCGCCGCCGATGATGACTTTGGCCTTCTCACGAATGCCGGCACTGGTGAGGGCGTCGATCGTCGTCTTCATCGAGGGCATGGTGACAGTGAGCAGCGCGGAGAGGCAGACGATGTTGGCCTTCCTTTCCTTGACCGCTTCGACGAACTTTTCGGGAGCAACGTCGGCGCCGAGGTCGATCACCTCGAAACCGCCCCCCTCGAGCATCGACGAGACGAGATTCTTACCGATGTCGTGAAGGTCGCCTTTCACCGTACCGATGACCACCCGGCCCGCCGGCTCAGCGCCGCGCTCCGCCAGCAGCGGGCGGAGCAGTTCGAGCGAGCCCTTCATCGCCCGCGCAGCCAGCAGCAGCTCGGGGACGAAGTACTCCTCGCACTCGAATCGGCGTCCCACCTCGTCCATCGCCGGGATCATCGCCTTGTTGACCAGTTCCAGCGGGTCGGCGTTCTCGGCCAGCGCCTCTTTCGTCACAGCGACGGCGGTCTTGGAATCCCCATTCAGAATCGCATCGTACAGCTTGCTCGTATTAGCCATGAAGCCTTACCTTTCGTCCGTTGAACTCGTTAACCGCATCAATCATAGCAATAATGTTCTCAACCGGCGTCCGGGCCTGGATGTTGTGGATTGTGTTGAATACGAAGCCGCCGCCGGGCGCGAATACACGGCATCGCTCGAGCACCTGCTCCCGCACTTCGGCCGGCGTCCCGAACGGCAACACCTTCTGCGTATCCACTCCGCCACCCCAGAACGTAAGCCGGTCCCCGAATGATGACTTGAGATGTTCGGCGCCCATACCCACCGCCGAACATTGCACCGGATTCAGGATGTCGAAACCGGACTCGATGAATTGCGGGATAAACCGTTCGACCGAACCGCAGGAATGCTTGAACGTCTTCCAGTTGGTGTTCTTGTGGACCCAGTCGTTTACTGCTTTGTAGTACGGGAAGTAAAGGTCGCGGAAGGTGCCGGCCGAACAGAACGACGACGTCTGCGTGCCGAAGTCTGTGCCACAGACCCAGATCACGTCCACAGCGTCACCGACCACTGCACGGATTTTCTCCAGGTTCACCAGCCCGACCTCGCACTGGTACGAGAAAATCTTATGGACGTAGTCCCGGCGGCTGGTGGTAGACATGTACCACTCGGCAACGTCGCGGATACCCTTCGGGTGCTTGAGGAACGGCCCCGGCACAAGCGCGATGTCGCCGAACGCAGTGCCACCGAAACCGGCGATCACGGCGCGTCCGGAAACGGATACCCGCTTCGCCTCGGCGGCGAAGTGATCGAGGTCCGCGTCGCCGATGGGCTTGAACTCCTCAAGGTTGTCCTCGACGTTGAGATTGGCCTCGTCGATCGGCTCCTGACGGATGATGCTGTCGAAGAAGTAACCGTCCTTCGGCATTCGCCCGCTCGGCGCCGCCGACGTGTCCCCCTCGGGGTAGATCAGCGCATCGCCCTTGGCGTCTCTGGTGATGCGGAAGCCCTCCGGCACGAGCACATCGAGTCCCTGATCGGTGCGCCACTCGCGCCAATTCTCATTGGGAAACCCGAACA
>JAEHDI010000044.1 GCA_016880505.1 Bryobacterales bacterium
GGTCACTGCCGGGCGGCGGCTCACGGCATAAGGTGGTATCAGGAACGGCGATGGCAACGACCGTCAACGCAATGCCCCCCGAGGCTACAGCAGAGCGAAAACCGGCGCCGCGCAAGAAGCTGTTGAAACGGCGGATCGCCGATCACTCCCAGACACTGCGGCGCGTCGTGCAGCTTGCATTCTTTGCTCTGAACGTCTGGATCGGGGTGGAGTTCTTCCTCTTTGTTCGCCATTACGAGACCGGGGGCGCCTCGGTTTGGGTTCCCCGCCCTCCCGGTGTAGAAGGCTGGCTCCCGATCGCCTCGCTGATGAACCTGAAGGTGTGGGCGCTGACGGGCCAGGTTCCGGCGATGCACCCATCTGGAATGTTCATCCTGATCGCCTTCCTGGCGATTTCGTTTCTCCTTCGCAAATCGTTCTGTAGCTGGCTGTGCCCGGTCGGCACGATCTCCGAGTACCTCTGGAAGGCCGGCCGTCAGACCTTCCGCCGCAATTTTCAACTGCCGCGATGGGCCGACATCGCGCTCCGAAGCCTCAAATACATCCTGATGGGGTTGTTCCTGTACGCCGTGGGAAGCATGAGCGTGGACGCGATCCGCGCCTTCCTTGAAGGCCCGTACGGGGTGATCTCCGACGTCAAGATGCTGAACTTCTTCCGCTTCCTCGGCGCCACGGGAGCGGTGACGATCGGTGTGATTGCCATCCTGTCGATCTTCATTCAGAACTTCTGGTGCCGCTACCTCTGCCCGTACGGGGCGCTGATGGGCCTGGTGTCAAGGTTCAGCCCGGCGCGTATCCGCCGCGACCCGGTGACCTGCATCGACTGCGCCAAGTGCACCAAGGCCTGCCCGTCGCTACTGCCGGTGGACAAGCTGATCACGATCCGCTCTCCGGAATGCACCGGTTGCCTGGAATGCGTCGCCGTCTGCCCCGCCGCGAGCGCACTTGACCTCAAAGTCGGAAAGCGCCGTCGCATCCCTGCATGGGCCATGGCGACCGGTATCGCGGTGTTGTTCCTCGGCATCGTGGGTTACGCTCAGTGGGCCGGCCATTGGCAGACCAACATCCCGAGCCGCGTGTACTTCGAGCTCATCCCTCGCGCTAACGACTTCGGGCACCCGTAGCCGTCCAAACGGTATCGAGCTAGAGTTGAGGGTGATGGGCCTGAGGCACCAGGTGACCGGCGCCGCTGCCCCTTCGGCGGTGAGTGAGCTCCCTTACGCGCCCGAGGAATTGACCCGCGGGCGCCTGCGCCGCCTCGGCGAGGGACTTGGTAAGGTCGTCTACGCTTCGGAGCACTGGGTCGTGAAGCGGGAACGATCACCTTCCGAGATCATTGCTCTCATTGTGCTCTGGAAGGTCTTGCGCCGCGTCGAGCGACATCTTCCCGGACAACTCGGCCGGCGGCTTCTCGAAAAACCCTCGAAAACCATCCGGTTCGTCCGGCTGCTCATGCAAGCCGTCGTGCCGGCGGTGCCGAAGAGCGTCTGGTTTGCGACCCACATCGGCCAGGTGTGGCGTACGTACCATTTCCGAAACCTGCGCGGGGAAAAACTTGCGGAGGCGCACCTCGCCGGCACAACCCTGATTCCCGAGCGCGTGATCTTCCCGCCGGTCCGGGTCACCGTCGGAGGATGGCCTGGCTGGCTGATCATCAGCGAAGCAACCGAGCGCGTGGAGGCGACGCTTCATCAACGGCTCACGGAACTGGCCAAAGCCGGACGTTTTGACGAGCTGGAGCACTGGTTGAACCGGTTCCTCGATCTCCGGCAGGCAGGATGGCAACGAGGGGTCTTCTCCGTCGACGCGCACCTGAAAAACTTTGGTGTCAGCGGAGATCACGTGGTGCTCCTCGACCCGGGCGGCCTGACGAACCGGTGGGAGGACATCACGGAGCGGCTCGCGTTCGAGAATTCAGTCGAGCGCCCCCACACCCGGCTGGGCCTAGCTCGGGTGCTCGCGTCGCGCCCGGATATCGCAGCGCGCTTCGACGCACGTTGGAAGGCGACCGTCAACCTCGACGAGGTCCGCCGCCACTTCCCGGACTAGCAACGAACAACCGCCCCAGAGCTAACGACGTTCCTCCTGGCAAGGCGGGAGTGTCTTCATCTGTGGCATCCGGCTCGAGAATGAATCGCGCTCCTGTTCTTTCGGGATCGGTACGACCATCTTCGGATCGACGCCTGGGTCCGCGGGCATCACCACAATGTAGGCGCAGCGCTCGGGTTCCACCGCGAAACCCTGGCCGTTGATCCAGACAACGTCCTTTCCCTTCTCGAGACCACGCAGGGCGTTTTCCAGCGCCCTTTTACGAGACGAATCCGGCGATTCGGTCTTTGGAGCGGCCTGCTCTGACGCGAGCGCGGTGGCGGACGCCAGAAACACGACACACAACCAGCGTCCCATAACACCTCGATTACGCCGCAACCGGCGGGCTGTGTCAAGGGGAACCCCAGTGTAGCGCCGGAACGCGGAACAACAGTCCCGGTCACTCGTACCGCAATGCGACAACCGGGTCGAGACGGGCGGCCTTGGTCGCCGGCCAGACGCCGAAGAAGAGGCCCACGCCGACGGAGACCACCACGCCCATCGCGGCCGCCCACAGCGGCACGGAGGTCGGAAGCGTTGGGAAGACAATTCTCGAACCGAGCGAAATCAGCCAGCCGAA
>JAEHDI010000407.1 GCA_016880505.1 Bryobacterales bacterium
CTTACGTTCAACGGCCAGTGCGAGGCAGCGTTCAAATTCTATGAGCGGTGTCTTGGCGGCAAAATCGAAGCCATGATTCCCCACGCTGGTACGCCAGCGGAACAACATGTGCCACCGGAATGGCGCAAGAAGATTCTTCACGCCCGACTCACTGTGAACGGTGAAGTCTTGATGGGCTCTGACGCTCCGCCTGACCGCTATGAAGAACCAAAAGGATTCTCCGTGTCGCTCCAGATCAAGGAACCGGCAGATGCGGAACGCATATTTGCCGCACTGGCGGAAAACGGAGCGGTGCGGATGCCGCTCCAGCAGACCTTCTGGGCCGCCCGTTTCGGCATGCTCGTCGATCGATTCGGCACACCGTGGATGATTAACTGCGACCAGGCTACCTGACCGAGCTCCGATTCTCTGAGCGCGGCTGATGCACGCCTCGCCACATGCGGGCTCACTGCTTCATGTATTCGTCCAAGAAGGCGAATACGTCGCGCTCCCAACGGGTCACGCCGATATACAGCAAGGCGTGTCCCTCCTCCGCCGTGTGACCGATCGGCGGGTAGATCTTCAAGCGGTGCGGCTTGCCGAGCTGCCGCAGGCGGGCGTCCAGCGCTTTACCCGGCGCGACCGAGTAGTCGTTGGCGGCGTGGATGAAGAAGACCGGCGCCGCCGTGCGGGCAACGGCGGTGAGGAGTCGTGCCCGCAACTGCGGTGAGCGAACCCAGCTATAGCCGGCGCCGGAAGAAACTACGACCGCCCGCAGGGCAGGTTCGCGCTCAGCCAATAGCAACGTGAGCGACCCGCCGAATGAGTCCCCGATTGCCACGATATTGCGCGAATCGACCTCCGGGAGCGCCCGGAGGAACGCGAGCCCGGAAAGGGCGTCGCTCAGATCCCTGTTTTCTAACAACTGAAGCTGCAGCGTGTTGCGCGCGTCCTGCCCATGTGCTGCAAGCTCGCTGTTCATGAGGTCGACGCTGTTGGCGCCTTGGTCGGCGGAGAGCCCGACGCCGCGCCGAAACAGGTACAGGAACACGTAGCCATGGCGAGCGAACACCGGTCCGAGCACGTCGGCCTGCCGTTCGTACGGTCCGAGCCGTTCCAGTTCTTCGCGGGAACGGCCGCTCCCGTGATTGAGCAGCACTGCCGGAAACGGTCCGCGGCCCGACGGGCGCCAGAGTAGTGCGCGCAGCGTGACCGACCCGTTGTGCACTACCACAGTTTCAGGCCCGCCAGGCTGTCCCTCGGCCGCAGTTGCGAGCGCGGACGTCAGGACAAGTGCCGCCAGGATGAACACGATGGGCTTTGCCATTGACTAGCCCCGATGTCATTCATACATAGCACGGACTCCGCTGCGCCGTCGCAAGACTTGGCCGGTGATACGCCTCCCGGCGCTCACAGCCGCCCCCGCTGGACAATGCACTCCGCCGCGACTATCGTGGGCAGATATGAGGGGCCGCTTGATCTGTCTGTTCCTGTTTGCTGTAGTTCTGCACGCCCAGGCGCCGGCCGTTTCCGACGATTCTCTCCTCCGACTCAACGATGCGTTCACGCGTCTGGCCGGCTCGCTGGCGCCGGCGGTGGTTGCGGTCCGCAGCAACGCCTACGAGCCGGCGGCTGAAGAGTCCGAGGCGGGCGCGCCCGTTGCCCTCCAGCAGAACATGGGTTCCGGCGTGATTGTCGCCCCGGACGGCTACATTGTTACGAATGCGCACGTCGTTGCCGGGGCCACGCGCGTCCGGGTTCGCCTTTCCCCCAGCGGCGCGGCGCCCGGAAAGAGCGTCGTCCGCCCACCCGGCCGGGTATTGCCCGCTCGGATCGTCGGTTTCGACCTCGAGACCGACCTCGCTCTGATCAAAGTGGACGCCTCGGACCTCCCGCACGTCGAACTGGCGGATTCCGAGCAGGTGCGTCAGGGCCAGATCGTGCTTGCCCTCGGCAATCCGTTCGGCCTCGAGGACTCGGTCAGCATGGGCGTCATCAGCGCTGTCGCGCGCCAGCTCCACCCGGACAGCCGCATGATCTACCTCCAGACCGATGCGCCGGTCAATCCGGGCAATAGCGGCGGGCCGCTGGTCGACGTCAACGGACGTATCGTCGGCATCAATACCATGCTGCTCAGCCAGTCGGGGGGCAGCGAAGGCGTCGGCTTCGCAGTTCCGTCCAACATTGTCCGCACCGTGATGGAGCAGTTGCGCCGTTCCGGCGCCATGAAGCGCGGCGACATCGGCCTAGAAGCGCAGACCATCACACCGGCAATCGCGGCCGGCCTCGGCCTCCCGCGCAGCGATGGCGTGGTGGTCGCGGACGTATCGGACCGTGGACCTGCCGATAATGCCGACATCCGCGTCGGCGACGTCGTGCTCTCCCTGAACGGCAAGCCGATGGAGAACGCGCGCCAGTTCCACGTCAACCTCTACCAGCGGCCCGTCGCTTCCACCGTGACCCTCGAAATCC
>JAEHDI010000045.1 GCA_016880505.1 Bryobacterales bacterium
AAGTGTCGGCTTCACAAGGGGACCGATCCCACCCTGGCGCGTCAATGGCGGCACGTTGACCACCACCACAAGCCCTCACGAGCGCCGCGGTCAGAGTCCACTTCGATGAAACGTACGGTGGCCACCTATACGTCGAGGCGGTTTCCTCAACCGCCTCCTCGATTTCAGTGTAAGGGGTCGTGTCCATGGTTCCCGGGGGGCGGCGGCTGGAAGTAACTGAGAACAGGACACACAAAAAAGTGTCCGGCTCGTGACCGGGTGTACACTGGTGGACCGCCCTTCTCAATTCAAACCGGTAAGATCAAGGGACTAAGGTGCTACAGCCACCCCTTCTCGCTCTCCATCGAACGTATAAGTGCTGGTGGGCGAGTCCAGTGGCGCCGTCTGTTTGGCCGAAGCGTTGACACGAAGGTAGCTGCGCACGCCCTCAGGCCCAGCGGCTAAGCCTTTCTGGAGAACGCGAGCGACAATGCCGGTAACGTGTGGCGCTGCCATGCTCGTGCCGGAATACCGAATGGTCCCGCCGCCCGCTTTCAGCGAGAGAATACCCACGGAACTGATCAGGCACCCCCGGCTTACGTTCTCCTGGTCCTCTCCAGGGGCCGAGATGGTGACGCCGATCGAGCCGTCCGGTGTGGAATCGAGGCTTCCGTCAGTGGTGAAAAAGGATGCCGTATCCTTCCGGATTGGACTTGGAAGGAGACGGCACGAGTTGCTCCCGTCCTTGGCCGTGGTGCTGCCGACTGCGAGCACCTCCGGATAGCCGGCAGGGACTTTCTGAATCACCTCTTTGGCCGCTTCGTTTCCAGCGGCAGCGACAACTATGATTCCTTTGGCGTACAGCTGCCGAATTGCTGCGCGCATGGGGCTGTCGAGCGCCATGTCCCCGTCCACTTTGTCCCGCCCCAAACTCATGTTCACCACGCGAATCTGCAAGTCGGTCCGATTGTAGACCCAATCAAGTCCGGCGATCACGGCGGAGTCGCTCCCAGACCCGCCGTCGTCCAGCACCTTCACACAATAAGGCGTCGCATTCGGAGCCACACCCACGACATCGATCGAGTTGTCGAGAGCCGCAATGATTCCTGTGACATGGGTACCGTGGCCGTTCCCGTCCTGGCAGGAACCCCCAAAGGCATCAAATCGACTTGATCCGATCGCCAGATCAGCATGGTTCAGGTCGATGCCCGTATCCAGCACCGCGACGGCAATACCTGAACCGTCGGACGAACCCAAGACGGGCGTATTGACCCGCTTCACCCCTTCCGGTATCACCTGCACGCTGGAGCCGCCACCCGGCTGGGTCGGCTTCCCAAATGCGTGGACCGGCCGATCCGGGACGATGCTCGCCACGCGCATGTCCCGCTGAATCGCCGCCAGCACGTTGGCGTTTGGAACCCGCACCGCTACCGCGTTAATGACGCTGAAGTTGAATCGCGCGTTGGCACCGGCTCTCACCACCGCAGCCGCGCGCTCCGCTTGGCTGAGACCCGGCCGGAAGGTAACGATGTAGTCGTCTTGCGAAGCTGCGGCGGCTCCGACGGCCGGCTCGGGCACCTGCCGCAGTTGTGCGGAACACAACGGCAGCAGGAGGGACACAACGGCCGGCGCAACAAAACGACGGATAAGTCTACGTTTTCCCACAGTTAGGCACCCCTCCACATCTCGGTTTGGGCGAGCAAAGCTCGCGATTTCAAGATTCTAGGGCAGCAGACAGCGGAAATAAATGGGCAATAAATACCATGCAGTACTAGACCGGAACGTCCATCTCAGCTCACCGGGCTATCACCCGAACAACCTCCGTGTCACGTGACGCCTCCTTCACTGCTGATCTTGCGGCGGAGGCGCAGCGTCTGGGTACGCACACGGTCCGTTGAACCGGGAGCCACCTGTTAGCGGTCATCTGCCACCACCGCAGCGCTTGAGAGGATGCCGCGCCGCTCGACGTGATCTCCGCGAGATTCTCATACTGCCGGCAGGACTGCCGGCAATGGCCGGTCGGGCGACCGGCTCCACCAGAGGGGCTGGCCTCCGGGTGTACACTCTCTGGTTTTGGGTCAGGAGGAATATTGTGAACGTTCGCCTTTCATGTCGGGTTCTTCGCGTGTCCGCGCTGGCGACGGTGTTTGTGTGTCTGCCGGCGACGGGGCAGGGTCTGCCAACAGCCAAGCCGGAGGATGTGGGCCTTTCGGCGGAACGGCTCGAGAGAATCGGCGCGGCCGTCCAGCGCGAGATCGACGCGAAGAGGATCGCCGGCGTGGTGACGCTGGTGGCCAGAAAGGGCCGCGTGGCATGGCTCAAGGCGCAGGGGATGGCGGACGTCGAGTCGGGCAAGCCGATGCAGACGGACAACATCTTCCGGATCTGCTCCATGACCAAACCGATCACGAGCCTGGCGGTGATGATGCTCTACGAGGAGGGCCGCTTCCTGCTGAACGACCCGGTCTCGAAATACCTCCCCGAGTTCAAGAACCCGAAAGTGCTCGTCAAGCCGGCCGCGGGCGAGCCTTACACGATTCCGGCGGCACGGGAGATCACGATCAAACACTTGCTCAACCACACGTCCGGGATTGTCTACCACTGGAATCCCGATCTCGGGCAACGATACCGCGACGCCAACGTCGCCCACGGCCTGCTTCAGTACGATGGCACGATCGCTGACAGTGTCAAACGCCTGGCGGC
>JAEHDI010000408.1 GCA_016880505.1 Bryobacterales bacterium
ACTCTTATGATGGCTTTCGATCTGCTACCATCGCAACATGCCCGCCAGGATTACGGCCGTCAACAACGGTCCTTTGCGGATCGAAGGGGAGTTCTCCGTCTGCGATCCGGAAGGAAAGGAGTTCGGACTCGCGGGCAGGACGGTGATCTCGCTCTGCCGTTGCGGCCACTCGGAGACTAAGCCGTTCTGCGACGGCTCCCATAAGCGCGCCGGCTTCCAGTCCCAGGTAGAGGCGCGCGATCTGCCTGCTCCCCAACCGAAGGTGTAACCTCTACGGATCGTAGTCAACACGCCCGAGTGGAAGCGCCGGCGAATGCGGGTCAAGCCTTCGCCGACTGAACTTCGCGCAACCGGCGCTCGAGAAAGCGGCGCTCGCTATCGTTGGTAGCCAGTGCGAGCGCTAGCGCGTAGCTTTCCGCCGCTTCTTCCGAGGATCCGGCGCGGCGGAGCAGATCGGCGCGCGCGGAGTGCAGCAGGTGGTAGCCATCGAGATCGCCGGCTGCGGCGAGTCCGTCGACGAGGGCGAGCGCCGGCCGCGGTCCTTCGACCAGTGCGACTGCCACCGCGCGGTTCAGCGACACGATGGGAGAGGGCTGCAGGCGCTCGAGAAGATCGTACAACCGCAGGATCTGAGGCCAATCCGTATCCTCCGGCCGCGCTGCCCTGCAATGCTCGGAAGCGATCGCCGCCTGAATGGCGAACGGACCAGGCCCGCCGCGAAACGACTCCTCAACCAGGGGCAATGCCTCGGCGATCTGCCGTTGGTCCCAGCGGCGGCGATCTTGTTCTTCAAGAACAACGAGGTCGCCGGCCTCGTCGAGACGGGCATCGCGCCGTGCATCGTGAAGGAGCATCAGGGCTAGAAGACCAGTCGCTTCCGCCGGCGTCTGTGGCGCTGTCAACATCCTCACGAGGCGCCCAAGCCGGATGGCTTCGGCGCAAAGATCGGTCCTCACGAACGGCCTGCCCCGAGTGGCTGCATAGCCTTCGTTGAAGACCAGATAGATCACCGCCAGCACCGCGTCGAGCCGCTCGGTCATATCGTTAGTGCCGGGCATCGTATACGGAATGCGAGCGTCGCGAATCTTGCGCTTCGCCCTCACGAGCCGCTGCGCCATTGTCGCCGTCGGAACCAGAAACGCGCGCGCGATCTCGTCCGTCTCCAGGCCGCAGATCGTGCGGAGCGTCAGCGCGACCTGCGCCTCGAGCGCAAGCGACGGGTGGCAGCAGGTGAAGATCAGGCGAAGGCGATCGTCGGGGATTTCGGCCGGGTCGTAGTTGGGCTCCTCGATGGTTTGGCTCAACTCCGACTCGGCGAATGATTCGACTTTTTCTTTGAGCCTCGTTCGACGCCGGATACGATCGATGGCCTTATGGCGAGCGGTCTGGATGATCCAGGCACGCGGGAATTCAGGCACGCCGGAGGTGCGCCACTGATCGACGGCGGCCGCAAATGCTTCCTGCGCCGCTTCTTCGGCTACTTCGAAATCCTCGAAGAGCCGAATCAGGGTGGCCACAATCCGGCCCCAATCGGAGCGATAGACGGCGTCCACTGCCTCGTCGGCATCCCGCCCCATGTCCCAATTGTAAACAATTCCCCGAGTTGTCGATCCGGGCGCGCGCCATTCGACTCCCCTAAGGAGGTTACACGCGTGAAATACATGCTGCTGATCTACGTTGACGAGCAGGCCTTGAACGAGACCGACAGGGAGAAGTGTTATGGGGAGTCCGCGCAGTTTGCGCACGAGCTCAACGCGAGCGGACAGTATCTGGCCGCAGCGCCGCTATACCCTACCTCAACGGCGACCAGCGTTCGGGTTCGCGACGGGAAACGGCTCGTGACCGACGGTCCGTTCGCGGAGACGCGTGAACAGCTCGGCGGCTTCTTCCTGATCGACGCCAAAGACCTCGACGCGGCGATCAGCATCGCCGCCCGCATCCCGGCAGGGCGCTGGGGCACGGTCGAAGTCCGGCCGGTGCTGGAGATCCCCGGCCTGCCGGCGGACTCGATCGTTCGACCTGTCGATTTCGCTGTTCGTCCGTCGACTTAATAGCAGAACGCGGTTTCAGCCGGTCACGGCTCCAAAGGAGGACCACAAGGAGACTCCATGCAATCGACAACTCAAACGGCTCCTGTCTCGAAGGCGAGGGTCTGGACCGGACGCATCATCAGCGGCCTGGTCGTGGTCTTTCTCGTCTTCGACAGCGCGCGCTTATCCCTTTGCGGAGTTAGCACCCGCGAGCCCTTTGGACCAACTGAAAGGAGTGCACTATGCAACTGAACCCTTACCTTACGTTCAACGGCCAGTGCGAGGCAGCGTTCAAATTCTATGAGCGGTGTCTTGGCGGCAAAATCGAAGCCATGATTCCCCACGCTGGTACGCCAGCGGAACAACATGTGCCACCGGAATGGCGCA
>JAEHDI010000409.1 GCA_016880505.1 Bryobacterales bacterium
AGCCTGGATTCAGAATTCCTTCCCGCGGTGGGAACTCGTCCCAACCGTTCACCAGTTGTCCCCAGTAGGCAAACCCCCAGAGCTTGTTCAGCGCGTCGGTCGTCCCGAACTTTCGCTTCAGGTACGTAACGAAATCCGTGTGCATGCTGAGCGAGTTCGTGCTGTTCGGGTGGGTTTCGTTGTCGATCTGGTAGCCGATGACCGCCGGATGGTCTTTGAAGTGGGAGACCACCGCGCGGATGACGCGCTCCGCGTACCACCGGTATGTCGGGTGGGTGATGTCCATGTTCTGGCGCGGGCCGTAGGCCCCGGGCACAGCTGCGCCGGGGTACGTCGCCTGGGTCGGATGCGTGAGCGGCGGCGCTTTCGTGAGCTGGGAGACCAGGATCTCCGGGTGTTTCCGGTAAAGCCAAGGCGGGATCGAATACGTCGGCGTGCCGAGGATCACTTTGATGCCGGCCTTGTGCAACCGGTCGATGATCCGGCCCATCCAGTCGAATTCGAACTCGCCGTCGCGTGGCTCCCAACTGCTCCACGTCGATTCGCCGACTCGTATCACGGTGAGTCCCGCCTTTTCCATAAGCTGGACGTCCTGCTCCAGCCGCTCATAGGGCATGTATTCGTGGTAGTACGAGGCGCCGTAAAGAATGGTGTCGATTCTGGGTGTCTGGGCCTGCGCCAGAACGGGGACAAGGTAGAGAAGTAGTAGTAGCCGGAGCATGGCAAGGATCTCTGAAGATATCAAACCACGGGCGCACGCGTATGCGGCGCCAGGGGGCGGGCCGGGACCCGCCCCCCACGCGCTCCTACCACTCGAACCGTGCGCCGAACTGCCCCTCGCGGGGGGTACCCGTCAGGTTGATGACGTGGCCGAACGTGCCAGAGCTGATGTTCGTGTCCGGCGTGTCGAAATGGTGGCGGTTGAACACGTTGTAGAACTCGGCCCGGAATTGCAGCCGGAACCGCTCCGCGATCCGGAAGTTCTTGAGGATCGCCACTTGCTCCTCGGACCAGCCGAAGTTCCGGAAATCCGAACGGAACATCGGGACCGTGCCGAGGTCCCCATCCAGCGGGTTCGAAAAGTTCGTCGGGTCGAAGTAGAGGTTGCCCGGCGAGCCCGGGTTGGCGAAGTTGAAGTCAGAACCTGCAAAGTTGCGGCTGTAGTCGCCGTTCTCGTTTCTGAGGGCGTAGACCGAGGACTCCCATCCCGGATAATAGTTGCTCGAGTTGACTCCGATCGGCGAACCGGAGTTATAGCGGAAGCTGCCGCTAAGCGTCCAGCCACCGAGGACGGCGTTGGCCACGCGCCCCATACCGGTGAAGTAGCGCCGCCCATTACCGAACGGGAGTTCCCAGGCGACGATGCCTTTGAACACGTGTCTTTGGTCATAAAACAGCGGCGCCTTGGCTTCTTCATCGAGGTGCAGCAGGTCCTGAAGAGGACCCGACCACCAGATCTCCTGGAAACCACCCAAACCGTTTTGAAGGTTGCTGTGCGAAGTCGCCAGGGTGTAGCTGACGTTCGCCGTCAGGCCGCGTTCGGCACGTTTCGTCACCGCGAGTTGTAGGGCCTTGTAGTCCGACCTCCCATACGGAGAGCCGACGTGAAGCAGCGGCCCGCCCCACACCCAGTTCTGCCAAATCTGCGGGAACGGCAAGATCGCCGCAAACGCGTAAGAGCCGAAGCCCTCGAACGGAAACGGAACGCCTGCGGACGCCGCCGAGCCGGCATCATACACGGCGTCCCAGACGTGGCCTGACCGGATGAGGTTTGCCATCGCACCCGGATCCGGCTGGTTCCGCTCGAAGTCGCCGCTTTGCAGCCGGCGGCCTTCGTTCTGCATGTAGGTCACGTCCAGCCGCAAGTCGTTCGTGAGCGTGAACTGCGTGCCGATGTTCCACTGGTGGCTGTAGCCGGCGAAGAGACTCTTCGGATTCACGTTGACCATTCCCCACTGGGTGTAGTCGGGATCCTTCGTGCCCGGCACGAGCGTGCCGGGATACCCGGCGTCCCAATTGAAAGCCGGTGACAGATCGGCAGTGGGAGTCACGCGGTTGGTTCCGCGGTAGCCCGGCGCGAACCCGTACGGCACGCCGAACCAGTAGTTCATCCCGATCGGCGAATAGAACAGACCATAGCCCGCGCGTAGGACGGCGCGGCTGCCGATCTGGTAGGCGATGCCAACGTGCGGAGAGAACTCTTTCCAGTCGCGTTCCGTCTCGAATGTGTCATCGCCGTTCTTGGCAAACACGAGGGTTCCGGGGACGCCAAACGACTCGCTGATTGCTTTCTTGTCGAAGTTCGCCCACCGGCCGTATTTCTCGTGGTACGGGAACGTGACTTCCCAGCGTAGGTCCATCGTCAAAGTCAGGTTACGGCTGATCTTGAAGTCGTCTTGGGCAAAAATCGAGAACGCCTTTCGCCTGCCGTAGAGGTCCCACGGCGTCTGCTGGCTGGCCTCCTTTGGGCCGCCAAGCAGAAAACTGGCGAAGCCGAAGCCGACCTTGTCCCGCCAGGCCTCTTTTGGAGCGCCGGTCTGGTCGGGGTCAAACTGAAATTCCAATGTCGGCGTGGACTGGTGGCTGCTTAACTGAAACGCCCGAAATTCCCCGCCAAAACGCATCGTGTGACGCCCTTTGATCCAGGTCAGCGATTCGTTTCCGATAAATGTGTTTCCAACGTAATAGTCGGACCAATGCTGGCCGATGCGGGTTGTCTCAATCCCATTGATCGCCCGGCCGAACTCGATGACCGGGAAGTTCCCGGCGCCGGTTTCTCCGAAGCCGAGTGTCGAAGGCCAGTTGTCCTTCGCGGCAACGGAGAAGCTTGGGTTGCGGTAGCGGCCGAAGGTGAAACTGGCGATATTCAGAACCGTCGGCGAGAAGTTGTAGGTGTGGTTCAGCGCAAACCTGCGGCTGGTGACTTCCTGCTTGCGGGAATTCGCCATGGGTCCGCCTGCCTTGTCCGGATCGCTTGGGTCCCAGACCCCGCCCTGGTCCACCAGAATGCGCGGCCTCTCTGTCCAGACGAAGTGCCCACTTAGGCGGTTGGCGTCCGAGAAATTATGGTCCGCCTTGAACGTCAACTGAGTTTGATGGAACCACGGATCATTTTGCCGCGTGATGGCGGTGTTGTTGATCAGCCCCGGCCGCATCGGGAGATAGCGCTGCCGGAAGATGTCGGTGATGTTCTTTGAGATTGTGCTGATCCGGTTCGAGGGGATCACGTTCGCCGCGCCTGAAATCGGAGCGCCGGTAACCGGGTCGAAGCCGAACCCTTCCCTGACCACCCCGGTCCGTGCGGCCGTCAGCCCGGTGACCGGGTCGACGCTTCCCGCGGTGACGTCCCGCTGCGTAGCAGGGTCGTAGATCATGCCCTGGTAAACCGGACGGCCAAGGGGATCCTGGCCAAGCATGCCATCCGTATTCAGCAGCTCACTGAAGTTGCCGTCGAGGAACGCGGGGAGGGGCACAGTCGCGTTGTAGGCGCCCAGCACGAACCTCTCCTGGGTGTATTTCTCAAAAGCGCCGAACGCAAACGTCTTATTCCTGATAATCGGCCCACCGGCGCTGAAACCGTACACGAACTGCCGGTCCGTGGCGCGCTTGTCTCCCTGGAAGTTGCTCTGCCACGTGTTCGCGTTGAGGACCTCATTGTGGAGGAAGCCGAACGCGCTGCCGTCGAAGTCATTAGTGCCGGATTTCAGCGTGAACTTGAAGACGCCGCCGCCGGTTCGGCCATCTTCGGCGCGGACCCCGCTCGTCTCGACCTTGAATTCCTGGATCGCCTCCATGCTGGGGCTGGATTCTCCGATGTGCCCGCCGATCTGCACGACCGCCGAGGTGCCGTCGATCAGAACCTCCTTGGTGAATGCCATGCTCCCGCCGATGTACGAAGTCCAGTTGTTGCCCTCGACCCCCGGGATGGTGGCATATGCGAAGTTCTCCAGCGAACGGCCGCCGCGAATGTCCAGCGGCAGGTCCGTAACCAGGTTGCTATTCATCCCGGCCCCGACCTGCGTGCTCTGCGTTTCGAGCAACTGGGCCTCCGCGGTGACAGTGACCGCTTCGGCCAAGGCGCCGACTTCCATGTTCGCGTTCAACTGAACAACCTGCGCCACCGCGATGCTGATCCCGTCGCGCGTGTAGGTCTTGAACCCCTGCTTGGTGAACGCGACGGAGTACCTGCCGATGGGTATGTTGAGAACGGAGTATAGTCCGACCTCATTCGTCGTGGCGGTGAAGACCACCCCGGTGCTCAGGTTCGTTGCCGCGATCTGAACGCCGGGGACTACCGCGCCCGTCGCGTCCGTCACAGTACCCGTGATTGCGCCCCGGTCCGACTGCGCCGAAAGAGCGCCGATGAATGGCGGCAGCGCCGCCAGTAGAAGAAGGATGGTGAGCCTTTTCATCACACGATGCTCCTGGCCTCCGGCCGCTTGGCCTGCGGGAAGTGCGGACATGCCCCCGCCACAATCGTGCGTGGAAACAGCCACCACCCCCACCTGAGCGGCCTGATTGTAAGCGTTTCCATTGGGAGTCTAACACGAGATAGTGGCGTTTTCAATAGAAAAAATGTACATAGGCTTCGCGCGAACTTGGCTTCTTGCTGTAAGCGTTTCCTCAAAGGCGCCAAAGCAGAGTTACAATGGTGGGTCGATTTGAAGCCCGGCTTCACCGGTTCGGGATCAGCCGCCATGACGCTAGAAGAGGTTGCCAGACGTGCCGGGGTCTCCACCGCCACCGTCTCCCGCGTTCTGAACAAGACCGGCGTCGTCAGGGAAACGACGCGGAAACGTGTTCTCCAGGCCGCAAGGGAATTGCGGTATCACCCCAATCTCCACGCCAGGACCCTGGCTGGAGCCAAGAGCAATACCCTGGGGATGATCGTCTCGAACATCGAGAATCCCTTCTTCATCGACATCTTCCGCAGCCTCGAGTCGGCAGCCATCCAGAAGGGTTATGAAGTCGTCGTGGAGCATACCGACTACAAGTCAAGCAGGCTGGTGACCTGTGTCCGCGCGATGTTGGGTCGCCGCGTAGCGGGGCTCGCGGCGATCGTTTCCGAGATGGATCCGTCATTGATCGAGGAGCTCACCGAGAGCGGCGTGCCGGTCGTCTTTTACGATGTCGGGCTCCCGGCCCGGAACATCACCAACATCAGAGTCCGGTACGAGCGCGGCATGCAGCGCACAGTGGAGTACCTCTATTCGATGGGCCACCGCCGAATGGCCTTCGTCGGGCACCATGCGAGCCTGGGCCCGCTTCAGGCCCGCAAGAAGACGTTCATCGAAACCATGGGCCGTTACTCGGGGCAGGTTCAATTCACGACTGCGCTCAGCACCGATAGCCCCGCCGGCGGCAAACAGGCGGCTCACGAGCTGCTTGCGTCCGAGTTCCGCCCCACGGCCGTCCTCTGCGTGAACGACTTCATG
This sequence comes from Bryobacterales bacterium, assembly GCA_016880505.1. GTDB lineage: Bacteria > Acidobacteriota > Terriglobia > Bryobacterales > Bryobacteraceae > JAEHDI01. Next base: position 5,436 of record JAEHDI010000409.1, read on the forward strand.
GCGCTCGGAGTGATTCGGGAGTTGCGCGACCAGGGGTTCTTGGTCCCGCGGGACATCTCCGTGACGGGGTTCGACAACATCCAGCTTTCGGAGTTCTCAAACCCCGCGCTCACCACGGTGAATATTCCGCGCCGAAAGATCGGCCAGATGGCGTTCGAAGCCCTGGCCCCGAAGGAGAGTTCCGGTGATCGTCCGCGCGAGTTTGTGATCGACCCGGAGCTGCTTGTCCGGGAGTCCACCGGACCCGCTCCCCTCTGATAACAGGAGACTCGGAAATCATGAAAGCACTGAAGCCCCTCCTCATATCGTTGTTGCTCGTCTTACCCGCAGCCGCCCAGTTGCCGGACTTCTACCGAACCGTCGACCGCCTGATCTGGGTGGTGGACGATCTCGACCGGACCACGCAGGGCTGGCAGAAGCTCGGCTTCACCGGCATCGAGTATCAGGGCGAAGCCGAACTCCCGGCCTTGTTCCGCGGCAAGGCGGGAACGGCAACTCTGCGTGCCGCCTCAGGCCGCATCGGCGACGTCCCCGTCCACTGGGTGCAGCCCATTTCCGGGAAAGACGCGTTTTCCGAGTTCCTGGCCCGGAACGGCAGTGGCGTCTTCAGCATCATGCACCGCGTCCCCTCCCGTGAGGCGTTTGACGCCGAGGTGAAACGAATGGCGGACCTTGGCGTCGGAGTCCTTCAGGGCGGTGACGTGGAGACAGAGGCCGGAATGATCCGTTTCGCGTTTCTGGACACCGCCGTGCAAGGCAAGTACGTTCTCGGTTTGCTCCATGTGCCAGGTCCAGCGGATGTGACGCTCGCGCCTCCCGGAAACCCCTCCGGCCGTAAGGTCGCCCAGTACGCCTTTGTGGCGAAGGATCTCGACGCCGTCTCCGCGTATTGGGCGCGGCTCGGGTTCCCCGCGATGACATACACCCATCCCGATTCGTCCGAATTGCGCTACCGCGGCCATCCGGGGGCGTTTGACATGAAGCTGGGCTGGCAGCGCCACGGCAAAGTGACCTACGAGTGGATCCTCTCGCTGAAAGGTCCCAATGTTTACGAGGACCACATGAAGAAGCACGGCGAGGGCGTACACCACCTCGCCTTCGAGGTCGAGGACATCGACAAGGAAGCCGCGGACTGGCAGGCCAAAGGATTTCCGTTCGGTATGGGCGGTGCATGGGGTCAGAAGGGAAAGCCTGGATCCGGGCGCTTCGTTTATCTGGATACACACGCCATCGGCGGCATCGACATCGAGCTTCTTTGGAGTCTCCGGGCGAAGTAGCTTTTTCCGCCGGCCGAAGGCGCCCTCTCCTCAGCCGCCTGAGTAACCTCCGGCCCCGTGCCGAGCGTCTTTATTTCCTCGGCCGGGCCTGCCGTCCGGTATACTAGCAGGCTTCCGGCACGATTCCGGAGAAGACGGTCACTTAATCTTCCAGGAGGCAGTCTTGAGTTTTCA
>JAEHDI010000410.1 GCA_016880505.1 Bryobacterales bacterium
CGGACCTCAAGCTTTTTCCAGGGATGACCGCCAATGTCAAGATTCTGGTGGACACGCACACCGATGTACTGCTTGTGCCGAACGCCGCACTTCGGTTCCGGCCGGCGGGCTCGGAGAAGCAGCGTGCCGCGGCAGGTTCAGCCGGCGCATCGTCGAGGCCCGGCGCGCGGCTCGGAGCGGCCAACATGTCAACTCTCTGGGTCCCGGCAGGCAACGGGAAGCCGAAGCCTGTTGTCGTGCAAACTGGGCTGAGCGACGGCGTCTATACCGAGATCACCGGCGGCGCCCTCAAACCGGGCGACCAGGTTATTGTGGCGGAGGCCGGCACAACGGCGGCAGCGCCGGCGCCGGTATCCCCTGCTGCTCCCGGCGGCCGGCGCGGAATGGGGTTCTGACCATGGCCACGCTGATTGAAGTCCGCAACCTGGTCCGGCGCTACACCGTTGGCGCCGTCGTGGTGTCTGCCTTGGACAATGTTTCCCTGGAGATCGAACGCGGCGATTTCGTGGTCGTCATGGGACCTTCCGGGAGCGGCAAGTCCACCTTCATGAACATTCTCGGGTGTCTCGACAAGCCTACCTCCGGCCTCTACATGCTGGACGGTGTCGATGTCAGCGCGCTGGATCGCGACGGTCTGGCCGAAATCCGCAACCGGAAAATCGGTTTTGTCTTCCAGCAGTTCAATCTTCTGGCCCGCACGAGCGCCGTGGAGAACGTCGAGCTGCCCCTGCTCTATTCCACTCAGCCGCTGGCGGAGCATCGCGCGCGGGCTTTGCGCGCACTCACTTCGGTCGGACTGGCGAAGTGGGCGGATCACCAACCTGCACAGCTTTCGGGCGGGCAGCAACAGAGAGTGGCCATCGCACGCGCCTTGATCAACGAACCGCAGTTGATACTCGCCGACGAGCCTACGGGCGCCCTGGATTCCCGGACGGGTATTGAGATCATGTCCATCTTCCAGCGGCTGAACCGCGAGGCCGGCATGACGGTGGTGTTGGTGACGCACGATCCGGATATCGCCGCCTTCGGCAACCGCAATGTTCACTTCAAGGACGGGAGGGTGGTTGACGACTTCCGGATTGCCCGTCCACGCCGGGCGGAAGAAGAACTCGAGCGGCTGCCCGCCGCCGAGGAGAAGGAGTTGGCGCTCACATGAAGCTGCTGGCAAACATCCGCATCGCCTTTCGCGCGCTCCGCGTCAACCGTTTGCGATCTGCGTTGACGATGCTGGGCATCATCATCGGCGTGGCGGCGGTGATCGCCATGGTCGCCGTCGGCAGCGGCGCCACCGCCAGAATTAAGGCGCAGATCCAGAGCATCGGCAGCAACATCATCATGGTCCTCCCCGGCAGCCTGACCACCGGCGGCATACGGCTGGGAGCCGGGGCTAATGTAAGCCTGACCGAGGATGACGCCAGGGCAATCGCGGCGGAGTGCCCGGCGGTCTCAGCGGCGGCCCCCGTGGTCCGAGGCGGGGCTCAGGTCATGTACGGGAACAACAACTGGGCCACGTCGATTCAGGGCACCACCCTGGACTATCTGACCATTCGCGACGCAGCTCTCAGCGCCGGCCGGCCCTTCACCGGCCAGGACGTTGACGCCGCGGCCAAAGTGGCGCTGCTGGGGCAGACAGTGACCGCCAACCTGTTTGGCGACGCCGACCCGGTCGACCAGGTGATTCGCATCAAGAATGTGCCTTTCACTGTCGTTGGTGTCCTCGCCAGGAAGGGCCAGTCTCCGGGCGGGCAAGACCAGGACGACGTGATCCTGGTCCCGATCTCGACGGCCAAGCGGAGCATTGTCGGAAGCAACCGCGCCAACGCGCGTTCTGTCAGCGCCATCATGGTGCAGGCCACCGCTCCGAACCTGATGGCCGAGGCGCAGCAGCAGCTCGAGGTCCTCCTGCGGCAGCGCCACCACGTGCAGCAGAGCCAGGAGGACGATTTCACGGCCCGCAATCTGTCCGAGGTCTTCGATGCACAGGAAAGCTCCGCCCGCGTGATGTCGCTGCTGTTAGGTGCGATCGCGTCGGTATCGCTGATTGTCGGCGGGATCGGCATTATGAACATCATGCTGGTCTCGGTCACCGAGCGCACTCGCGAGATCGGGCTGCGGCTGGCGGTAGGAGCCAAGACCCACGACATTCTGTCGCAATTCCTCGTGGAGGCTGTCACGCTGACGGCGCTGGGTGGTATCGTGGGAATCCTGCTCGGGGTGGGCGCCAGCGCCACGATCTCGTATTTTGCCGAGTGGTCGACTCTGATCAGCCCGAGCGCGATCCTGCTGGCCTTTGTGTTCTCGGCCTTCGTAGGCGTTTCGTTCGGCTACTATCCCGCCCGCAAGGCGGCCTTCCTGGATCCCATTGACGCTCTGCGCTACGAGTGACCCCGGCCGGTTGGCAAGCTCGGGAGCAGAGGGTATGTTGTAGTCTTCTGCTGAATCGATTCAAGTAGACTAAATTCCGCCAGTGGTTTCTGCTAAAGTCGAGACGAGGAGGCCGCGGATCGAAAGCGGGCCCTGGAAATGGCAACCATCAAGGAAGTCGCCAGGCAGGCTAAAGTTTCGGTGGGTACGGTTTCTAACGTCGTAAGCGGATCGGCGCCCGTCAGTCCCAAACTTCGCGAGAGAGTCCTGAAAGCGATCAGCCATCTGGACTACCAGCCGAATCACGTGGCCCGGAGTCTGAAAGTCCGGCAGACCCGCATGCTGGGCATGGTCGTTTCCGACATCACGAATCCATTCTTCCCGCAAATGGTGCGCGGAGCCGAAGACGCCGCACTAAGTCACAACTACCTGCTGGTGACGATCAATACCGACGACCATCTGGAGCGGGAAAAGCAGATCCTTTCGGTTCTGAGGACGCGCCGCGTCGATGGCATTCTGCTCGTGATGTCGCCGAACGACGGCGATGTGACGCACATCCGCAACACAATCGCGGCCGGCATTCCCGTTGTTTGCCTCGACCGTCTTCCGCCGAGCCTGTCAGTCGATTCAGTAGCCACGGACAACGTGAAAGGCGCGGAAATGTGCGTGCGCCACCTGATCTCGATGGGGCACCTGCACATCGGCATCATCACCGGTTCAGTCAAGTTGCAGACCGCCAGCGATCGGTTGAAGGGCTATGAGAATGCCTTAACGGAAGCGGGAGTGCCCATCGACCGGAACCTCATCCGTGAGGGCGACTTTCGCCTGGAAGCAGGCTATCGGCTGAGTAAAGGACTGCTCTTGAGCGCAAAGCGCCCGTCCGCCTTGTTTGCGACCAACGCTTTGATGGGCTTAGGAGCCGTGAAGGCGACGGAGGAGCTCGGGCTCCGCTGCCCGCAAGACGTAGCGATCGCAATGTTCGATGACCTGCCGATCGCCGAGGCGCTCCGGCCGCACCTCACCGCAGTGGCGCAGCCGGCCTACTCGATCGGCTTCCAGGGCGCCGAGCTTCTGATCGGACGAATCGAGGGCAGCGTGAATGGAAAGAAGCCGATAACAATCCGTTTGGAGCCGGAATTGAGGGTGAGGGAGTCCAGCCTCGGATCTGCCTCGCCTGCCCGGCTCTTCGAGACGGGTGTACCTGCTCAAGGTTGATCGCACCCGTAGTCCTTAGTCGCTTCCTATCAAATGCGCTATCCAAACAGATTGCACACTATGAAGTCACCCAATATCGGTCTCCTGCTCTGCTCCGTGGCTTTGGTCTCCGTCGCCTCGAGCGCACAAGTTGCGGCCGTCAGCCGTACACCAGCGGTGCGGGCGAAGGTGTCTGACCGCGTCGAGGACCGGTACGTACCTGCACAATTCGAGGCGCAGGAGATCCACGGCGTCCTCGGAGACCGGCTCGACGTCAACATCCGGAAGCGCCTCGTCGAAGGCGTGGACACAGAACCGCTGCTCAAAGGCTACCGGCAGCGTCCAGGCCAGCAGACGTGGATCGGCGAGCACCTCGCCAAGTTCATCGACGCCGCAACGAATGCGTGGGCGTACAGCGGCGATGAGCCCTTGAAGCAGAAACTCGATGTCGCCGTTAAGGACTTGCTGGCGACGCAGCTTCCGGATGGGTACCTCGGAACGTATCTGGAACCCGACCGCTTCAAAGACTTTGGCAACGCCGCGTGGGAACCTGCCGCGGACTTGCCGCTGTGGGACGTTTGGGCGCACAAATACAACCTGATCGCCCTGTTGAACTACTACCGCCGGACTGGATACGAGCCTGCGCTGGCGGCGTGCCGCCGCATGGGAGATCTGTTGTGCCGGACTTACGGTGAGGGTCCGGCGCAGCGCAGCATCGCCCGGAACGACTGGCATGTCGGGATGGCGAACACGAGCGTGCTGGAACCGATGGTGACGCTGTATCGGTATACCGGTGATCC
>JAEHDI010000411.1 GCA_016880505.1 Bryobacterales bacterium
GCCCGACACGAGCACGCACAGAGGACCACCCCTGACCCCCGGCGGCACCCTCGCGTGCCGGCTCACACCCATCTATCGACGGAGATGGGAAGAACATGAGGGTACAATGGCGCGCGTGGGCTTTCTGTTCGCTGGAATCCTCTCTGCCCTCGCGGTTGTATGCTCGCTCCCGGCCCAGCCGGTGCGGCTGGTCCGGCACACGATCGTCTCGACACGGACGGCTGCGATCACGGGCGCCGCCCTCGATCTTCGGAAGCAGGGCGCCCCGGTTCTCTTGACATGGGGACACGGAGTCGACGCGCACCCGCTGCCTGCCGGACCAAATCGCGCCATCGTCGCACCTGGCGGGACGTTCTACCGTGAGGGTGGATGCCTGTTCGATGCCGACGGCGACAGCGATCCGGAATTGATCCTCCTGGAGGTCGGCGGCGATCTTGTCTGGCTTCGGCAGAACGGTTCGGTCCGCGGCGTCATTGACACGGGCGTCGATTCGCGTGATATCGTTCCCGCGACCCTCCATGGCCGGCGCGGCATCCTGTTGGTTCAGAAACAGGCACAGGTCCGCTTCTACCAGACCCCGAAGAACCTCCGCGACAAGTGGCCGTACCGCGAGATTTACTCGTTCTACACGCCTTCACGGCAGGCGGGTATCCGCCTTGACGATGTCGACGGTGATGGCCTGCCGGACATCCTCTGCGGCAATTATTGGATCCGGTCCCCTGCGTCGTTTGATCTGCCGTGGCGGCTGTTCGCCATCAACACCTGGAGCGAGACCCCGGACTCGGCGATGTTGCGGCTCGCGCTGGCGGATGTCGCCGGGCGTGGCTCCCGGCAGCTAATCGCCGCACAGGCGGAGGCGCCGGCGGCGCGGCTCGCCTGGTTCGAGAAGCCCGCTGATCCCACGCAGCTCTGGGAGGAACATCGTATCGGAGACGTTGCCGGCCTCCGGTTTCTGCAAGGACTGGACGCCGCCGACTTCGACGGCGATGGTCTCGTCGACCTGGCGGCCGGCGAAAACGCCGGCGAGAGATCGCGCCTGTCCCTGCTCCACAACCTGGGCGGCGGCTCGTTCCGCGCCCGGCAAATCGCTTCAAACTGCCCCGTCTTCTATTTGCGCGCAACAGATGTGAATGGTGACACAAAACCGGAGTTGGTCACCGCCGGCCCCAGCGGGGCCGCCTGGTGGGAGAACCGAACTCACTTGCGCAAATAGGCGTCGTCGCCGCGAATCCAGTCCTCCCGCACCGGCGAAAACAGATCGACGGCAACACTGTCTTCGAGCGCATCGACTCGGTGAGGAGTGTTCGGTGGAATCTGGATGACCTCTCCGGCCGTCAGGACCCGCTCTTCGCCGGCGATGGTAAAGCGCAGTTTGCCCTGTTGGAGCATACTGATCTGCTCGTTGAAGTGGCTGTGCTCAGGCACTACGCCACCCTTCGAGAGATAGATCCGTGCAACGGTCATCGTCTCCGCATGGATCACTTGCCGGGCGATCTGCGGGTTCATCTGCTCCAGCGTCATGTTGCCCCAGTCGTACACCTTCATAGCGGGTGCATTGTATCACGGCGGAGTGGACTCAACGAGATACCAGGATGTATGCTCACGACTGCACACAGGAAACCTGATCCATGCTTGACTCTTCCTCCATCCTCCGAAAACTCGTTGTCCTGACACCCTTGCTCGCCCTCGCCGCTGGCGCCCAGGGCGGCAAGACCCGCGGCTGGTGGCCGCGACCGTACAGCGTCCAGCGCGACGATGCCGCCGGCAAGCTCGTCCTGTCAACGCCCTACTACACGATCGAGCACGACCTGAAGCAAGGTGGCACTCTCACGAAAATAGCCCTGACGCATGGCCGCGCAAAGAACCTGCTTGTGAGGCCGGTCGGCTCGAGCGTTCAGATTTCGAGCCCTGAAGGCAAACCCGCATCCGAGCAGGAAGCTCCCTCGGCGAACACGTACAGCGACCTGTTCGACCGGTCACCCTCCGTGTCGCACAGCAAGGACGGCGACACGGAAATCGTCACGGTGAAAGCATCGCTCGTCGACAAGAACGGTGCATCCTCCGGCGTTACCGTCTCCACCACGTACCGTTACCGCTGGGGCTACATCAAGATCCGCAAGGAATTTCAGTTCCCGGAAACGAAGCGCACGCGGAACGTCTGTGTGCTCAACACGGTTCTCGATCCCAGCCTGACGGACTACGGCTACCGACCAAACGTCCGCGAGTTGATGGATCCGGAGCTCTTCAGTTGGCGCGCCGGCCAGATCCGGCAATGGGGCAAGCTCCGTGCCGGAACGCACTTCGATCTGCCTGTCCAGGTCCGCATGCTGCCGCGCTATTTCGTCTTCGCGAACCCCGGCGTCGAGGGCATCGAATGGTTCATGTCTGACGACCTCCATCAGTGGGACTACCAGATGACGGGAATCCCCGGAACCGGATGGGCGAACGCGCAAACGTCCACCGACCCGCTCGGTGTCGCCGTCTCCGTATATCCGGTAATGCTCTCCTCGCGCTACGAGCTTCCGAAGGGTGGCGCTGTGAACCTGAAAGGCTCCTACGCGTTTGACTACTACATCGGGTTCCCGGTCCTCGAAGGTCACGCTTACAAGCCGTGGCTCAACCGCTCCTTCGCGGTCAACAAAGGCGAGTGGGTCAGTGAGGATGAGATCAAGAAGAACGCCGCGGACGGCGTTGTCACCATGCACTTGCACAACGACGGCGATCACCACCGCGACGGCATGTTCTGGCGTGACGGCAGCTACCCTCCGTATCCGCCCGAAGAAATGAAGAAAATGGACGCGGTTCTCAAGACCATCAAGAAGTACGGCATCAAGACCGCGCCCTACTTCTCGAACCACGAGTTGCACCAGAGCACCGAAGAGTTCGAAAAGCACGGCGAGGAGTGGGGCCGGATCGTGGAGGACCAGAACAACCTTCGGCCGAATTTCTACTACGGCGCTCACATGTGCCTGAAATCCGGCTGGTACGACTTCCTGAAGTTCTCCATTGATCGCGTGCTCAAGAATCACGACTTTGACGGCACGTACTACGACTGGCACATCGCCATGTTCTGCAACAACCCGCGTCACGTCGGCAAGACGTCGAACGGCGTGCCGGGTGGAAAGGGCCTCGGAGCGCCCTCCATCTCTGAGACTACCCACTGGGACATCGACGAGTTGATCGGGCTCGCGGAGTGGACCAGGCAGCGCGTCGGCCCCGACGGCATCATGATCCTCCACAACACACTCGTACCGATGTTCGCCACCGAGAACTTCGCCAACTACATCGTCGGCATGGAGTTCAGCTACGGCCGCCTGTCCGTCTCCGTTCCGCAGCCGGCGGACGTTCCGCTCGAGTGGCAGTTCGCCGGTGCGCGCCCGCGAACCGTTATCGGCTACGGCACGATCGCCCGCGAGGCCCCAAAACGCTTGCACAGGGCGCACGCGCTCCTCACCCTCATGACCTCGGTCGCCCCGTGGCCCGCCGGCGACGAAGCGCTTGATCTATTCAAAGCCCTAAAGCCGCTTGGCGACATCGATCGCTATCAGTTTGAGGACTATCGGAACGAAGCGGTCAAAGTCGACGACCCGGCGGTGATGCATGCGGTGTACAGCCGCGCGGGCGAGGCGTGGGTGCTCCTTGGCAACGCCCAGCCGCAGCCTACTGCCGTTCAGGTATCGGTCAACGCCGCGAAATTGCGAAACCCGCTCCCTTCGGTGAAGAAGGCCGAAGTCATCGTTGCCGGCAAGACGGCCGTGCTCACGCCGCCGAAGTTGTCCGGCGCGGGCCACAACATCACGGTCCCCGCCGACGACGTGGTCCTGGTTCACCTGACCAACTAGCCCGGGCTAGGCGGGCTCAAAGAAGCTCAGCGAATTGTCCCCCTGCCGCAGCACACGGGTGCGGCGGAGGCGCCCGTACATTTCTTCGAGCGCGAAGCGTGATGCGTGCTGCACGATCGCAAGCGCCGGCGGCGTCCTGCCCAGGATCTCGAGCGCCTTACCGTACTCCCGCTCCTGCTCGTACGGTGGATCGAGGAATACGACGCCGGCCTCGAAGCGCTCCAGCAGGGCCGTGACCCGTCCGCCGGCAACGGTCGCGCGTTCCGACGCACCGAGCGAATCGAGGTTTTCGTGAATCACCCGGACGGCGGCCCGGTTCTGCTCGATGAACACCGCCCGCCGCGCTCCGCGGCTCAGCGCCTCGATGCCCACAGACCCGCATCCGGCGTAAGCATCCAGGAACACGCATCCTTCGATTCGCGGCGCAAGTACGTTGAACAGCGCCTCACGGAGCCGCTCCGGCGTGGGGCGTGTCCGCATGCCTGGTAAAGATTTCAGGCGGCGGCTCCGGAATTCACCCGCAATCACCCGCATCAGGCCACCATCACCAGTCCATAGCGCCGCTGCCAGTGATCCCGCAGGTAGGCGACCGCGCGCAGCAATTCCTCCTCCGAGGGCGGGCTGCCGATGAACGCAGCCGCCTCGGAACGCGCAATCTCCAGAATCTCCGCGTCGCGCAGGATGTTGGCGATGCGCAACGCCGGCAGCCCCGACTGCTTCGTCCCAAAGAATTCACCCGGACCGCGCAGCTTCAAGTCGATTTCCGCGATGTAGAAGCCGTCCGTGGACTCGACCATGGTGCGAATTCTCTCTTTGGCCGCGTCGTTGAGTTTTTCGGTGACGAGAACACAGTAGCTCTGCGACGCGCCGCGGCCGACACGTCCTCGAAGCTGGTGAAGTTGCGCGAGACCGAAGCGTTCCGCCTGTTCGATCATCATGACGGTCGCGTTCGGCACGTCCACGCCGACCTCGATGACCGTCGTCGAAACCAGAATCTTGATCTCGCCCTTTTTGAACTTCTCCATCGCCGCTTCCTTCTAGTCTGAGGGAAGACGGCCGTGGAGCAGGCCGACCGCGAGCCCGGGAAAGACCACCTCGGAGAGATGCTTATGCATCTTCTGGGCTGCTTTCATGGCTTGCGTCTCCGACTCCTCGATCACCGGGTAGACGACATAGGCCTGGCGTCCGGCATCCACCTGCTGCTTCAAGAAGCTGTACACCAGATCCACCTTGTCCTCGGTCACGTGTTTGGTGACGATCGGTTTGCGGCCCGGCGGCAGCTCGTCGAGGATCGAAACGTCGAGTTCGCCGTAGATCGTCAGAGCCAGCGTGCGCGGGATCGGGGTGGCAGTCATCACGAGCACGTCGGGATGCGTGCCCTTTTCCATCAGTCGCAGCCGCTGCATCACACCGAAACGATGCTGCTCGTCTACCACCGCGAGGCCGAGCTTTTTGAACTCGACGTTTTCCTCAAGCACGGCATGCGTCCCGATAACCACGTGCGCCAATCCTTCGGCCGCCAGTTTCTTAAGCTGTGACTTCTCCCGCGCCGTCGCCGACCCAGTCAGCAGGATTACGACGTAGCCGAGCCCGGCGAAAAGCTTCTTGAAGTAGAGGTAGTGCTGGGTCGCCAGGATCTCCGTCGGCGCGAGCACCGCCACCTGGTAGCCGTTTTCAATGGCCACAATCGCCGCCTCGGCCGCGACGACGGTCTTGCCGCTCCCGACGTCGCCCTGGAGAAGGCGGTTCATCGGATGCGGTTCCGCCATGTCGCGCGCGATCTCGCCGAGCACCCTCTTCTGCGCGGTCGTTGGCCGGAATGGCAGCATGCGCTTGATCTTCTGCCGGGCGCTCTCGGATAGTTCGAACGTGATTCCGGTCCGTTTGCGGGCTTTGCTCCGCTTGAGCGCCAGCCCGCACTCCAGCCAGAAGAACTCCTCGAAGATCAACCGGAACTGCGCCGGCGACCGGAACGCATTGAGCAGGCGGAGGTCTTCGCCCGCCGCGGGGAAGTGGATTTGTTGCACCGCCGTCCGCCGGTCCATCAGCTTCAGCCGGCCGCGGACAGCCGGCGGCAACGGCTCGTCGAGCTCCGGCAGATTCTCAATCGCCTTGTAGATCAGCTTCCGGAATACGCGGGTGGTAATCTTTCCGGCGGCCTCGTAGATCGGCACGATCCGCCCGACATGGAGCGCCGCCTCTCCTTCTTCCTCATCCTCAGTCAGAATTTCGAACTCCGGATGGAGAATCCCGAACCGCCCGCTGTAGCTGTCGTACTCGATCTTGCCGTAGAGAGCGATCTTCTGCCCCGGCGCGATGACGTCCTTCAGATACCCGCCGTGAAACCACTTCCCCATGAGGATTTCGCGGGAGGAGTCGGTAAAACTCGCCTCGAACAGCCCAAGGTTGCGGCGTTGGAAGCCGGAGAGCTTCGTCGTCCGGACCGTCGCGACCACCGTGGCCATCTCACCCGGTGCAAGCTGCGCGATCGTTTTGGTGTTGCTGCGGTCTTCGTACCGGAAGGGCGCATACCCGACGAGGTCCTCCACCGTCAGGATGCCCTTGGTTTCAAGCATCGCCGCGCGCGCCGGCCCGACGCCTTTTACGTACTGGACTGGGGTAGAGAGATCCACGATCAACCACTCGCTCACGCTTGTGGCTCAGGCACGGACTAGAGAACCGCGCGCGTCAGCAAGCGGTCCCGCCGCAC
>JAEHDI010000412.1 GCA_016880505.1 Bryobacterales bacterium
GCTCTCGGTCGACAAGAAGTTTCCCGGCGCGGACTTCACCGTGACGGAAACGGTCACCGTGAGCGCCGATCATCTCCGCTGGGATGTCCGGCTGAAGAAGACCGAGGGCAGGGACCGGACGGTGCGCGTAATCCAGTTTGCTCCGCTGCCGCTCGGCCGGTACCGCGGCTGGGCACCGATCTCCGACTCGATCCCGATGAAGCCCTACACGCCGTGGGCGGTCGAATACGGCCAGTCCGTCTCAGGCTCCGTCGGTGAGGCGCGGTGGCGCACGAACATCCCGATGGTCGTCTTCTATTCGAGGGAGACCAAGCGCGCCATCTCCTTTACTTCCGCCTTCGAGGTGCCGTCTGTCCGCGTCCGTTTCCTGAACAACACCGGAGCGACCGCGGATTTCCACTGGAATTCGCGGCGCTATCCAATGCGGGAGCGCCCCTATCTCCAGGTCAGTAACGAGTACCTCGGGCTCAGGGACAAACGGGACATCGAGACGAGCCTGCTGATCTCCGTGCATCCCTCCGACTGGCGGCCCGCTCTCGGATGGGTCTATGAGCGCTACCGGAAATATTTTGACGCCGACCCGAAGTTCGACAAGTGGGACGGCGCCTACGCCATGCAAGGCGAGCTGCTGAAGGACGCCCTCACCGAGAACGATCGCCGCAAGATCGTCGAAGGACGCCGCGACCGCGGCGTGAAATGGGAGGAACAGCACGGCCACTTCCCGTGGTATGGTCTCATGATCCCGAAGCCGGACGTCGAAACCTGGGTCTGCGATTCTCACCTGCCCCGCGAGCAGACCACGCTGAGCCGCGATAAGATCCGGCAGCATCATCGCAGAAACCTGGAGTTCGGCATCGGCACGTTCATCTACTACAACATCACCGAAGCCGAATACTCGTACGCCGAAAAGGAGTTCCCGGAGAGCATCGCCCGCGACGAGTCGGGCCGGCCGGTTGGCGCTTTCAGAGCCGCCGAGTATCCAGACAAACGCGCCTGCTGGCTGATGAACGCCGACCCGGTATCGCCCTTCGGCAAGCACATGATCCAGCAGGCGAAGCAATTGGTGGAAACATATCCCGACCTCGCCGGTTTCTTCTGGGACGTTTACGGCCGCAGCTACATGTTCGACTTCGCACACGACGACGGCATCACCATGGTCAACAACAAGCCCGCGTATTATCCGCTGTTCATGTTCGAGCGGATGATGCGCGACCACGTCGGCCCGCTGCTGCGGAGCAAGGGCATGACATTCACGGCGAACAAGCCGACCACCATCACCACCTGCGAGGGCCTCGACGGCATCATGGTGATCGAGAACACGCCGGAGGAAGAGACACCCCACTGGATCGCCGCGCAGAGCTTCCTCGGGCTGAACCGGCACATGATGATGCTCGACGGCGCCTCCGGCACCCACGCCGAATTGTTCTTCCAGGATTGCCTCCGCTACGGGCTTTTCTACTCGGATCTCGGCACAACGGACGAGAGGCGACGCCCGCTGACGCCCGAGCAACTCGCCCGCAACAAACAGATCGAGAAGGCGTATGCGCCGTTCATCCAGCGGCTGAAGGGCAAGAAGTGGATCTTCCATCCCGAGGCGCTGGAATTGCCCGAGAACACCGACGGCAATATCTTCCGCCTGCCCGACGGCAGCGTGATGGTCACGGTGACTTCGCCGTGGCGGATTCTGCGCAAGTCGACTGAAGCGGACAACGACCTCGAAGTGATCTGCAGGCTTCCGGACGCGGCATCGATGACGAACGTCTATGTGTCGGCAGTCGATTTGCGCGAGACTGCTAAAGTGAAACCCGAGATATCGGGTGACACACTGAAGATCGTCGTGCCTCGACACGGGCGTTCCACGGTAATCCAGCTCTCGGCCAAACCGGACAAGGCCCTGGAAACGACCGCCGTCCGCCGCGGCCCCGGCGCCGTGCAGAAGAAGACAAAGAAACGCGAGGCCAGCACCGCGGACGACTACTGAGTCAAAAAGGATCGAAGATGAGCGACAAAGAACCAGCCGTCAAGACGACGGCGGAACCAGTACGGAAGGAACCGCTGCCGCTTGAATTTCCCGGAGTGCATCACATCGACGAACGAGAGGTCGAGGCAGCCGTCCGCGTGCTTCGCTCGCGCTCCCTCTTCCGTTATTACGGCATCGACCTGCAGAAGGAGGTCGAGTCGTTCGAAGAGGAGTTCGCCCGTTTCACGGGAGCGCCGCACGCCGTCGCGGTGGCGAGTGGAACTGGCGCGCTGCACACCGCGCTTGCCGCGCTAGGCGTCGGCCCGGGCCAGGAAGTAATCGTCCCGGCCTACCTCTGGGTGTCCGTGATCGCGGCGGTGGTGAACCTCGGAGCCATCCCGGTGCTCGCCGACATCGACGACACGTTCTGTCTCAATCCCGCGGAAGTGGAGAAGCAGATCACGCCCCGGACGCGCGGCATCATCCTCGTTCACATGAGCGGGGCGCCCGGCGACGCGGCCGCCATCGCTGCGCTTGCGCGGGCGAAGGGCC
>JAEHDI010000413.1 GCA_016880505.1 Bryobacterales bacterium
GATAGTGCGCGGGGGAGATGGTAAGCGCTTCGGCGTAAGCGAGATCGTCGGGATGGGTGACGGCGCCGACCGAATCGAATCGGAGAATGCGCATGAGGATGCGGCTTTGGATCGACCAGACACGGTCGAACATGCGGCGGATCAATTCGGGTTGTTCGCCGAGGGCGAGGCAGAAGGTCTCCATGCCCATGAGCGTCCACACCGAGGTGAAGACCCATCCCATGTAGGCGATGACCTTCATCCCCGGCGGGAGATATTGCTTGACCTCTTCGAACGCGGAGAGGTCCATGGCGTCAGGATCGGGCCACGGGAAGCGCTCGAATTCATCGAGGTTTGTGATTCTCCCGCGGCTCTCTTCGGCCCACGTGAGGCTGCGGTCCTCGCCGCTGTAGACGCTATAGGCGGCGGTGCCTTTGCGCAGGAGAAGGGACTCGGCGGCTTGCGGCGCCCGTTCGTCCTGGAAGGATGAGCCGGGCCAGATGAAGCGGCGGATTCCGGTGTGAATGGGAACGAAATCGTAGCCGGCGCGGACCCAGAACTCCACCTCGTCGCGCAGGGTCCGAACGGGGCGGCCGAGGAAGGCCGCCTTCACGTCCTGATGGACGCCGAACTCGACAATCGGGATGTGGCTCGGTTCGCCCTGGCGGAGGATCGTCCGCCGGAAGTTCTCGAAATCCGGTTTTCTGGGGGCAAGGGACGCCGGGACCATGGCCTCAATCATATCCCGGAGGTTGCGTTTGGTTTGGGCCGGCGCTTGACGGCGGTGCATAACCTGGTCACAATTGGTCATATATGGTCACCGAGGTCCGCATTGCGGAACTGAAAGCGCGCCTCAGCGATTACCTGCGGTCAGTCCGGCGCGGGAACGAATTAATAGTGAAAGACCGCGAGACGCCGGTTGCGCGAATTGTGCCTCTGCCTTCCCGCGCAGCCGGCTTTGTCACACGCCCCGCGACGAGGACGTTTCAGGAAGTGGGAAAGCTACTGGCCTCGCGGCCGCGGAAGCGCATCAAGATGAAGCCCGGCACGCTTGAGAAGGCGATCCGGGAGACGAAAAGGGACCGGCTCGACCCATGGACGGATCGAAAGTCTACGTCGACTCGTCGGTAGTTCTGCGGAAGCTGCTTGACGCGCCGGGTGCAGTTCCGCACTGGGGATCCTGGACGCTGGCGGTGGCGAGTGAACTGGTCCAAGTCGAAGCGCTGAGGACCCTCGACCGCTTGAGGATTCTCGGGGAACTCAGCGTGACGGAATACGCCGATTGCGTCGAGGAACTGGGCTTGTGGCTGAGCGCCTTCGAATTGGCTCAGGTCGACCGCGCCGTGCTCCGGCGGGCAGCCGGGCCGTTTTCGACAGACATCGGAACGCTCGACGCGATTCACCTTGCGACTGCTTTGCTTTGGATGGAACGGGAGCCCGCGGAATTGACGTTTGTTACCCATGACCGCCAGCAGGCGGCCGCCGCACGGGCCTGCGGGATCGAGGTTCAGTTCACGCCGTAGCGGGCTCGTCCACGGCCAGCGCGCGTCGGACCCTGTCCACCGAGCAGCGGTTCAGCCGGTCATTTCTCTTTCTGCGTGAAGCGGTTGGCGAGCCAGGATGCAAGGGTTGGCTCTTCCGTTGCCGGGCGCGTGATCAGGCCGGTCGAGGCCTTGAGCGCAGCGCCGAATTCCGACTGAAGCCGCGCATCTTTGGCAAGGATATTGCGCCCGTCAACGAAACCTTCCAGCAGGACCGGCCGTGAGCTTTGGGCTGCGACGATGTCAGGTACGTCGGCGGCGTCGAGAATCCCGGGCACGACCACATCCTGAGGGACGTGGCTGAAGCGGTCCTCGAGCAACGAGAGGAAAGAAATCAAGCCTCCTCTTGCGGCAACCGCGGCAACGCGATCCTCGTACAAGCCAGTCAACAGCGCAAGCAGTGCACCCATGGGTTCGGCCTGATGCTGGACGAACTCTCCGGGCGTCTGTTGGTAGCTTTGATCGAAGGCGAAATCATCCGCGTTCATTTCGGCGAGCGATTCTCCCCAGAGTGCGATGCGCGCCGGGTCGATGTCCGGCCGTGAAGCCAGATAGCGAAATACGGTTCGGGTGTCCTTCAGCCTCGCGCCAAGAAGTGTATCGCCGAGCATGAACTCGCTGGCCGCCAGACCCATGGAGTCAGGACCGCGGGATTGAGTTTCGGCGAGCTCTCCTATGCCCCGCAGATCCGGCAGGCAAACCGCGATCCCGTTTCCAAGTAAGCTCATCACTTCCTCACTGCGTACCGATAGGAACCGCTCTTTGCCGTCCGCGGCAATTGCGAGAACCGCCGGCGCTCGCGCCGCCGCCGGCTTAGCCGGCTTCAGGAGTAACACGGGAAGCGTGATCCCCGCCTCGCTTTCAATGACCAAAGCTTCGACCGTGGCCTGGTCGCCCGATTTATCCCATAGTGTCTGAACGGCGGGCTTCTCGATCGGCTCAATGCCGCCGAGTTTCTCTTTGAGCACCAGTCGCAACTGGCTCCGCCGCTTCTGCTCTGAAACGGACGAGATCCCAGCCCGCGATCGTGCGAGGCGCCCGCGAACCAATTCGAGTGCGATGGAACTGGCGGACTTCAGATTGCGCTCCGCTACGACTGCGGGCGTCAGACACATCAGTTCCGATTCCGGACGGTTCTTGTGATACTCCACCGCGGGAATGGAGATTCCGAGCCAGCGCTTCAAGATGGGGTAGATCCCCTGGCGGAGGAATGTGCCGACGTTCGTGCACTCGCCCGGTCCAGGGAATGGACCGAAGCCATGGACTTCATCCAAGTGGTCCCGCGCCCCGTAAAGATCGAAGACTTTCTTGTAGCGAGTCCAAACTGGTTCGTGCTCGACATCCTGCGGCCAGCCAATCTCAAATGAATACAGGAAATACCGCGGCGCTACCGAAGCGCAGATCATCCAGGGGAAGAACTGGTCAACGGAGCTGCGTGGCATGCAGCGCGTGGTCTCCCACTCGCCCCAGCCCGGCCAGGCCGTGTCGAAGTCGTATCCACGCGGGCCCAGTGTGTAATGCTCCTCGGGGCCGGCTTCACCGAAATTAAACGGAATCACGGCTGCAACGCGCGGATCGAGCGCTGCGGTGACCGCGGCAGGATCGCCTCCCCCGGCTACGGCGCCGAGCATGATGATCCGTTTTGGATCGATGTACGGTCTTTCGAGCAGAAGATCGACGCTGCGCATCAAGTCCCAGACCATCCACTTCATCAGACTTTCGCCCGCAACCAGCAGTTGGTTGCCCAGCGTGTACCGCCCGTAGTAACTCTCGCGGTACCACGGCTGCGATTGTGACCGTTCGCCTGCGCACAGTTGATCCATGACAAGCACTGCCGTTCCAGACCGCGCCCATGTCATTCCGAGATCCTGCAACTCGGATTGCGTCTTTGGAGCGTGATGGGCATGTGCAACGATGATGGCCGGGACACTCCCGGATGGAACTGCGGGCAGGTAAAGATTCGCGGTGACCAGCAGATTCGGACGGCTCTCGAACACGATGTTCTCGAGCACGAAGCCATCGCCGTAATCCGCGCGACGCGTCACAACCGGACGTAGAGGCGTACGCTCGGGAAACGGCTCCAGTGATTTTCGCAATGCAGCGATTCGCGGATCCCGAAAACGCTCCCAGGATTCTCGAGAATTGACCCTCTTCCACGCCAATTTCTCCTGCTCGGCGATCGACGACATGCGAGCGCGGAGGGAATTCTCGAGCATGCCGGCGACGCGCTGCTGGTCGCGCTGTTCTTTGGTCCAGACGGTCTTCGGAATCCAGGCAAGAGCGGTGACGGGTTTGCCCTCGGAGCTGGGAGCGCCGGGGCCGAGCCGTTGTGCGGGGCGAAAATCCGGTGAGGGCTCCCTGTTGAGTTCCGAAAGCTCGAACACCGCTCGCTCATTCGCGGCCGGCCAGTGCCAGCGCAACTCCGGCGCAACCGGCCGGGGTGCCCTGATTCGCTCGACGCCGGCGAATCCGTTCTTTGCGAGCCGCTCGAGCGGGATCGCAGCCTCCACCGTCCATTGGCCGGAGTCGCGATTGGTTGCCACCAGGACTGTTTCCGCTCCTTTGAGCGGTTCGAGCGTGATGCTGTTCTGAAACCGCCAGGCGCCCAGGGGATTCACGGCGAGTGAGACGTGTATGTTGCGGTGGAGCGCACCGTCATAGACACGAAACGTCCATATGATGAGATCCTCCGGCCACCAATCAGGGTTGCGGCCCGTCGAATGAGCGACCAGGCGATCCGGCTCCGGCATTCGCGCGCTAAGGCACAGGTACCCGCCACGGGCGGCGAGGCGAACCTCGCCACCCGCGGGGAACGGTGGAGCGAATTCAGAAGAAGCCAGACCGAGCACTTTCGCGCTCTGCCATACGGGGTCATCAAGCTTACCGTCAATCGCCAGCGGGCCGGCAACCGACGGAACGAGAATGGATACGGTTTCTGCGGCAAGGGTGCTTGCACAGCACAAAGTGAGAACCCAGAGGCGACCTCTCTTCATGAGAGGGAATTTACCACGTTCAGGGCAGCGCATTGCGCTCGCCGGGAACACTGCGTATACTGCGGGTGAATTGAGGGGGCGGTATGTCAGGCGTTTATCAACGTCGTGAGTTCTTGAGATTAGCGGGCACTGCCGGCTTGGCCCGTACGCTAAAGGGGGCCGAGAAACCGGTACGCATCGGTTTGGTCGGCGTGGGTAGTCGCGGTACAGGGCTGCTGAGAATTCTTCTCGACGTGCCGGGGGTGCAGATACCGGCGATTTCCGATATCAATGAAGAGCACCTAAAAAACGCCCAGGACATCGTCGAAAAAGGCAACCGCCCACGGCCAGAAGGTTATTCGAGAGGCCCGGAAGACTACCGGCGCCTTGTGGCCCGCGAGGACCTGGACGCTGTGATGACGGCGACTCCCTGGGAATTGCATACCCCCGTCGCCGTGGCGGCCATGAAAGCGGGCAAGTACGCAGCCACCGAGGTTCCGGCGGCTCTCACGATCGAACAATGTTGGGAATTGGTGAATACCTCCGAGCAAACGGGCATGCCTTGCATGATGCTGGAGAACGACTGTTTCGGCCGAGGCGCGCTGATGGCGCTCAACCTCGTGCAGCAGGGCGTGCTGGGTGAATTGATTCACTGCGAAGGAGGGTACGACCACGACATCCGCGAAGGGCTTTTGCGAAACGGCGATCTGTCCTGGCGCGGGATGCATGCTTTGAGACGCAACGCCAACCTCTATCCGACACATCCGATCGGACCGATTGCTTGGTGGACCGGCATCAACCGAGGCGACCGCTTCACGTACCTGACCTCGATGAGCAGCAAGTCGCGCGGACTGAATCGTTATGCAGAGAAGCGCTTCGGCCCTGACAATGTGAATTCAAAGCGCAAGTTCGCCAATGGCGACGTCAACACCAGCGTCATCATGACCGAAAAGGGAGTCACTGTTACGCTCAACCACGACACGCAATTGCCGCGTCCCTATTCGGATTCCGGCGACACGAGAATCCCACTGATGGTGCAGCGGCTTCAGGGCACGGAGGGGATTTTCTTTGGAAGTATGGAAAAGATCTACATCGACGGCCGCAGTCCACTCCACAAGTGGGAGGATACTGGCCCGTACTATGAGCAGTACGAACACCTTCTCTGGAAAGAACTGGGCGAGGCGGCGAAAAGTTCGAGCCACGGTGGCGAGGACTACGTCGAGCTGTACGAATTCGTCAGGGCGGTCCGTAACAAGATTCAGACACCTGTCGATGTGTACGATGCGGCTACCTGGAGTGTGATCACTCCTCTGAGCGAGCAGTCGGCCGCTTCCAGAAGCGCTCCGGTGGACTTTCCGGACTTCACTAGGGGGAAATGGAAGACCGTGAGGCCGATCGATCTCGGTTTGTAGCCGAAGGCGTCGCTGCGGGGATCACGGGAAGTCCTTCTTTATCAATGGGATGATGGAGTCTGTCCTGCCTGACGCCGCACTTCAAACCATTGACAAGGCTCCGAGATTGCCCTAGACTATACGTGTTTATCCGGGGATCGGGGGCCGCACATTCAGTGGTTGTTGGGTGGATCGTGTAAAGGCTGAGAACCGCGGAGCCGGTTCAGCGTTGCCCCCGATGTGTACGAAAGCCATCATAGGGGGCGACCAATGACCAACAGTAAGCTTGCAGTTTATCTGATTGCGGCATTCCTACTGCTGCAATGCAATCTATCGGCGCAGTTCACCACAGCCAGCCTGAACGGCACTGTCGTTGATCCTTCGGGCGCGGCCGTGCCCGAAGCGAAGGTATCCATTCACAACACCGAGACGGGGTTTCAGACGGTGACCACGACCGGAGACACCGGCTTGTACGTTTTCCCCCGTCTGCCCGTGGGGAGCTACACGCTACGGGTTGAAAAAGGCGGTTTCGCGACCTACGTCCAGGAGGGGATCAACCTGACGGTGAACCAATCGGCCACCCAGAATGTCTCCCTCAGGGTGGGGCAGATCGCCGAGAGCGTGGTCGTTACGGCGAACGTCGAGCTCGTCACCACTGGGACGGCGACCGTCGGGCAGTTGGTCGATGAAAAACGGGTGGTGGATCTGCCGCTGAACGGCCGGCGCGCCCAGACGCTGCTGTATCTTGCGGCGGGGACTGTGGACGAAGACCAAATCCGGAGCCTTGGCTACGGCGGGGTGTATCCGGGCGAGCAACTCGCCAATATCAACGGGACTGGACTCGGGCAGGTGAACTACCAGCTCGACGGCGCCGGACACAACGACACGTACCTGAACCTGAACCTGCCGTTTCCAAACCCCGACTCGATCCAGGAGTTCAACCTGCAATCGGACAATCTAAGCGCACAATTCGGAAACGCGGCCGGCGGCGTGGTGAATATCGTGACCAAGTCGGGAACCAACGAGATTCACGGCGGCGGGTTCGAGTTTCTTCGGAATGGATCGCTGAATGCGAGGAACTTTTTTGCGCCGGTACACGATTCTCTGAAGCGAAACCAGTTCGGAGGCGACGTGGGCGGGCCGATCAAGAAAGACAAGCTGTTCTACTTCGGCACCTTCCAGGGGACGCGCATTCGAACGGCGCCTGAAGGTCAGATCGCCTACGTCCCGACGCAGGCCCAGCGGGACGGCGACTTTTCGGAGCTTTTGCCCCAGACCCAACTGGTGGATCCGCTGGACGGGAAGCCGTTCTCGGGCAACCTGATCCCGGGTACCAGGCTGAGTCCCGTCGCCACGAACCTGCTGAAGGGGATTCCACTTCCAACGGGTCCGGGTGGGGAAGTGAATTACACGGGACGCAGCGGCGCCTTGAACGAGAACCAGTTCATGATCAAAGGGGATTACAACGCCGGAAAGCATCAGTTCAACGCGCGGTATTTTTTCAGCGACTACGATGACCTGGGCTCGTTTTCAGCGGAGAATCTTCTGGCCGCCAGCAGCAACATCAATGGCGTTCGAGTGCAGAACGTGGCGGCGAACTACACGTACTTGGCGAGGCCGAACCTGATGATCAACTCCTGGTTTGGCTGGAACTCGCAGCGCGGCGGTTCGATCCCGAATGCGACGTTCGGGTTTCCGGATGCCGGCATGGTCATTGCGACTCCCGACTTTCCAGAGCTGGACTTCACTGTGGACGGTTACTTCAGTGTGGGTACCAGTGGCGCCGGGGACTTTGACCGCGGTGACTGGACGCTGCGCGAAGACCTGAGCTGGATCAAGGGCGGCCACGAAATGCACTACGGAGCCGAAGTGGTCCGCATCACGAATGATCTGGCCAATCCGTGGCTGCAAAACGGGAATTTCACGTTCGGAAACCAGTTGTCCGGCGACAACCTGGCGGATTACATGCTCGGAGCAGCTTCAGAGTTCATCCAGGGCGCCGGCGAGTACAAGAACATGGTCGGCACGCGGTTGTCTTTCTATGTGCAGGATCACTGGCGGGTAAACCCGCGGCTGACGTTGAACCTGGGCTTCCGGTGGGATCCGTCTACGCCGTACAGGGAAACCAAAGACCGGATCGTGTGTTTCGTGCCGGGGGCGCCGCGGTCACAGCGATATCCGAACGCGCCGTTGGGACTGTCTTACGGGGGCGAGAACCACGATCCCGACTGTCCGGAGGCCGGCTACGACAGCAACCTGTGGAACCTGGCGCCCCGTGTCGGCTTTGCTTACCGGCTTACCAACGACGGGAAGACGAGCCTCCGTGGCGGAGCCGGCTTCTACTACACGCCGGTCATGAGTGCGCTGGTTTACTATGTCGGAGACCAGCCGTTTGGGCCGATCTACGATTTCACCGGTATAACCTCGTTCGACGACCCGTGGAAGAGCCTTGGAATTCAAAGCCCGTTCCCGAAGCTGTACGGGGCGTTCGTCCCTGGCGCGGACGCGGAGTTTGTGACGCCGGCGTGGCTGTACTACATGCAGAAGGACTTCCGCCTCCCACGACTTTTCACCTGGAACCTGACGCTTGAACGCCAGATCGGGCAGAGTTGGGTGGTCCGGGCGGCGTACGTGGGGAACAAGGGGACGCACATCTCCGGCTCGGACGACTACAATCCGGCCCAGGAAAAGAACCCCGCGGTCTACATCCCAGGGGCCTCAACGGCCGACAATACGCAGGAACGGCGGCCGTATCAGGACTTCAGCAACATTAACGAGATTGGCTCGAACAACAATACGAGGTATCAGTCGGCACAGTTGACGGCGGAAAGACGTTTCAGTCGCGGCCTCTCAGTGCTGGCGAATTACACTTGGTCCAAGCTGCTGGACGATATCGGGTGGACCAACCCGTTCAACCGGGCATTCGACTTTGGGAGGTCCCGGGATGACCTCGGGCAGAACTTCAAGCTCTCAAGCATTTGGGAAATCCCGAAGACACGCTTGTCTGGCCCAACGGGGCGTTTGCTGAACGGGTGGGGGCTTACGACGAACCTGACCTGGCACGGCGGCTTTCCGTTCAATCTTCGCAGCGGGAGGGACAACTCTCGGACGGGGGTCGGACGCGACCGTCCGGACTTCACCGGCACCGATATTCACGACGCGCAATTGGATTCCGGCCGTTCCCACGGCGAGATGATCCGCAAGTTTTTCGACACCTCGCTGTTCGAGCAGAATGCTGAGGGTACGTTCGGGAACACGGGCAAGAATGTGCTACTCGGGCCAAGATTCTTCAATACCGATTTGGGAGTGTTGAAGAATACCCCGATTACGGAGCGGACCAATCTCCAGTTCCGGGCGGAGTTCTTCAACCTGTTCAACCACGTGAACTTCAAGCTGCCGAACTCCAGGCTGACTTCGAGCGGGTTCGGCCGCATCACGTCGGCGTTTGATCCGAGGATTATCCAGTTCGGTTTGAAGTTTTCGTTCTGAGCGGACGCAACCGGTTCAGGGCAGCAGGTCGTCGCTTTCAAGGAGCGGCGGCCTGCTCACTTCCTTAGCACGAATAATCCCAGGGGATCTTTCCGAGGTAGCGCTGGATGATGCCGCCGGTGCAGCGGCACTCGTGTGGCGTCGCTCAAAATAGCCACAAGATGCGCAACCCCCGCTTTATCAGCCAGATCCTGGTCTATGAGTACCACAGACCCATTGACGCACCACGGCGGACGGCAGTATAAACAGATAGCCCAGTCTGATTTCGCCTGCCTTACCGGGCAGCGTGGGAGGTGCATCATGCAACTCGTCCCGACACAGGGCGACGTGGTCGACCTGCTGAGCAAGACCGGCGCTCTTCGACACGGGCACTTCACCTGCCCGAGCGGATTCCACACGGACCGATACTTGGAGACAGCGCTGGTCATGAGGTACTACCACCACGCGAAAACATTGAGTGTGGGCCTGAGCCGGCTGTTGCGCGCCGATCCTGAACTGCGGGCGATTCTGCTGGAGCTTTCGATCGTGGCAGCCACGGCGGCCGGGCTGCCGGTGGCCTACGGGTTGTGGCGAATCCCTGAGGGCGCGACAGGTTTACTGGACCGAGAAACCCAGTCCCTCCCACATCGGAATCTCCGCCGCGGCTTGTACGAACGATACCGCCCGGCCCGTGGTGTACGACGTCGCATTGATCGCGATCGCCCGCAACCGCTGGTTCGCGATGTTCGCGGTGATAC